>JBKEAB010000063.1:0-13860 GCA_047971845.1 Paracoccus sp. (in: a-proteobacteria)
GTCGCCGATGATGTGGGCGGAGAGCCGTTCCCATTGCCGATCGGACAAGACCAGACGTTCCAGCGAGCCCATGGAAAATCTCCTTGCTACGGGAACCATGAATCAGACTTTCACATCAAAGGGAATCCCAAGAGGCCACAGAACCTAGACGGTGTCATCATTTGAAGAGAGAATTGTTCTCAGAAAACCTAAATAAAACAGGAATATGTCCAATGGAGCCTGACTCTGAACCTCTGATTGAGTGATCAGAGTTTCAGCTTCTCTGCCAAGGATAAAAGATCGGCCCAGGCTTCACGTTTGGCAATGGGGGTACGCAGGAGATAGGCGGGATGGGTCATGGGAAGGGCCGGGCGATCAAAGGCGGATGTCCATTTACCCCGCAAACGCAGAATACCCTGACGGTTGAGTGCGGCAAGACAGGGTGTGTTTCCCATCAACACGAGAAAATCCGGGTCGGCCAGTTCGACCTGACGACGCAGGAATGGCAGGGACAGCGCGATTTCATCCGGGGTTGGACGGCGGTTTCCGGGTGGGCGCCATTTGAGGACATTGCCGATATAGATGGCGCGCGTCACATCAGGCAGGTTACGGGCCATGCCAATGGCATCAAGCATCCGGTCCAGAAGCTGTCCTGCGCGGCCGACAAAGGGACGGCCCTGGATGTCTTCATCTTCACCTGGGGCTTCGCCAATGATCATGACCCGGGCTGCGGGATTGCCGTCGGAAAAGACGAAGTTACGGGCTCCGCGCTTCAGTTCCAGCCCGTCAAAGTTCTGCTGAATTTCGGCCAGTTGTTCCAGTGATCCGGCAGATCCGGCCAGCCTTTCAGCCTCAACAAGGGTCGTTGCACCATGATCGGGTTGTGTGGGCTGTTGGGTGAAGCTGGTGGGGTGTGCGGTTGCTTTTGGCGCAGTGGCAGGTTTGGGTGGCGGGGTGGCGGTGCGATCAACCGGCATGTCGAGCATGGCCTCATCCGCGCCCAGTTCACGCTGCCATTCCAGCAATGCCAGTGCCGTTTCGCCGTCGACTTCGACGCCATGCCATGTCAGTTCCGATTCCATGACCACGACGGTAGGCTCTGTTGTCTTGTCGGGCAAGCCCCGGGCCTTGCCCGGACAGTCATGGTTTGCAATAGATGCTTCAAGATGAAAAAGGGGGGCTGATGACGTTCCGCGCACGCCACTTGCTGGGGATAGAACCCCTTTCACCGGCAGAGATCACAACTGTCCTGAACCTTGCCGAAACCTATGTCGACCTGAACCGGCGCACGATCAAGCACTCTGATGTCTTGGAGGGCATGACCCAGATCAACATGTTCTTTGAAAACTCGACCCGAACGCAATCGAGTTTTGAGCTGGCAGGCAAGCGGTTGGGTGCCGATGTCATGAATATGGCCGTGGCCCAATCGAGTGTGAAAAAGGGTGAGACCCTGATTGATACGGCCCTGACCCTGAATGCGATGCATCCCGACCTGCTGGTCGTGCGTCATCCCCAATCGGGTGCGGCGAACCTTCTGGCGGAAAAAGTGAACTGTTCGGTTCTGAATGCCGGCGACGGGCGTCACGAACATCCAACGCAGGCACTTCTGGATGCGCTGACCATCCGTCGTGCGAAGGGGCGGCTGCACCGGCTGACTGTCGCGATCTGTGGTGATATTGCCCACAGCCGGGTGGCGCGCTCAAACCTGATCCTGCTGGGCAAGATGGAAAGCCGTATCCGCCTGATCGGTCCCTCGACATTGATGCCCGCCGGGGCGGCGGATCTGGGGGTGGAGATCTATGAAGACATGCGGGAAGGGCTTGCCGGGGCTGATGTTGTCATGATGCTACGGCTTCAGAAAGAGCGTATGGATGGCGGTTTCATTCCGTCAGAGCGGGAATATTACCATCGCTGGGGCCTGGATTCGGAAAAGCTGTCCTATGCAGAACCTGATGCAATTGTGATGCATCCGGGGCCGATGAATCGTGGGGTCGAAATTGACGGGACTATTGCTGATGACATCAATCGCAGCGTGATTCAGGATCAGGTTGAAATGGGGGTTGCCGTGCGCATGGCGGCACTGGACCTGCTGGCCAGAAACCTGCGGGCGGAACGTGGGCGGGCATTGGCAGGCCCTGGTCTGTGGGATGATGAAGATGTCTGATGCATGGAAGGAAACGGTATGATCATGCATTTTCACAATGCCCGGCTGGTTGATCCCGAAGCACAAAGTGATGAGACCGGATCCCTGACGATCAAGGACGGCCGGATAGTGTCCCGCGATGCGCCCATGCCCGAGGGAGCGCAGGTGGTTGACTGTGGGGGCAAGGTTCTGGCCCCGGGCATTGTTGACTGGGGCGTGAAGATCGGTGAACCGGGTGAACGCCACAAGGAAAGCTTTCGCAGCGCGGGCTTGGCTGCGGCTGCCGGAGGAGTCACGACAATGATCGTGCGGCCAGATACGCTGCCACCCATTGATGATCCTGAAAGTCTGGAATTCGTGACTCGCCGGGCCGGGGATGCACGGGTGCATGTTCATCATATGGCGGCGTTGACCAAGGCGCGGGCTGGCCGCGAGATGGTTGAGATGGCTTTCCTGCAGGATGCCGGGGCGGTGGCATTTACCGATGGGGTCCGGGTCGTTGCCGATAACAGGCTGATGGGGCGCTGCATGAGTTATGCCCGGGGGCTTGGGGCGCTGATTTTGGGACATCCGCAGGATCCGGACCTGTCGGGGGGGGCGGCGGCAACAAAGGGAAAGTTTGCCTCACTATACGGTATTCCTGACGTATCACCCATGGCTGAGCTGATGGGACTGGAACGTGATCTGGCATTGGTGGCCATGACGGGGGCGCGCTATCATGCCGATCAGATTACCACTGCCGCGGCATTGTCGCCATTGCGCCGGGCACGTGATGCCGGGCTGGATGTGTCAGCCGGGATATCAGTTCACCACCTGACACTGAACGAATTTGATGTCGGGGATTACCGCACATTCTTCCGCTTTACACCGCCGTTGAGAGCAGAAGAGGACCGGTTGGCCATGGTTCAGGCCATTGCCGATGAGGAAATCGACGTGATTGCGTCATTCCATACACCGCAGGACGAAGAATCCAAACGCCTGCCATTTGCAGAAGCTGCGCCGGGGGCTGTCGGTTTGCAGACACTACTGCCGGCTGCATTGCGGTTATATCATCAGGGCGGGCTGAGCCTGCCGCAACTGTTTCGGGCAATGTCCCTGAAACCCGCATGCAGGCTTGGTCTGGACTGCGGTCGGCTGTCTGTGGGTGCTCCGGCTGATCTGGTACTTTTCGATCCGGATCTGCCGTTCCTGATGGACCGTTTTGCACTGGAATCGAAGTCAAAGAATACGCCCTTTGACGGTGCGCGGATGCAAGGCCGGGTCATGGGGACCTGGGTCGGCGGTGAAAGGGTCTTTGGATGAGTGTGATAATCTGGACAGTCTTCGGTTATTTACTTGGGTCGGTCCCTTTCGGAATTGCAATTGCTCGGGCCCTTGGTCTTGGTGATCTGCGCAAGATAGGATCCGGCAATATCGGGGCAACCAATGTACTCCGAACCGGACACAAGAAGGCTGCGCTTGCTACCTTGCTGCTGGACAGCGGTAAGGGGGCGATAGCCGTTCTTCTGGCCCGCCATTTCGGTGGAGAACCCGCCGCCGTTCTTGCCGGATCAGCCGCGTTTCTCGGGCATTGTTTTCCGGTCTGGCTGGGCTTTCGTGGGGGCAAGGGGGTCGCCACATTTCTGGGAACACTGATTGCACTTTACTGGCCGGTCGGACTAATTGCTTGTGGCACATGGGTGCTGACAGCGGTTCTCAGCCGTATCAGTTCGCTTTCGGCACTTGTTGCGGCGGCCTTGTCGCCTGTCGTTGCACTGATACTGGGGCAGCCTGCCATTGCAGGGGCCGCATTGTTCATGGCTATGCTGATCTTCTGGCGTCACAGTGCGAACATTGTCCGTTTATCAAGCGGAGCAGAGCCAAGGATTGGCAAGAAGGGCTGAGCCAGGGAACTCGTCCCGTCTCCTCCTGTTGATTTTCTGTTGGCAGAGAAGGAAGGGATATAGATGAAACAAGTTGCAGCGATTGCATTATTGGCATTATCAACCCCGGTCTGTGCCGGTGAAACCATTGATTACTTCGCCAATGGGATTGAGCTGGAAGGCTATGTTGCAAAGGCTGAAAGCCCCAGGGGATCTGTTGTCCTGATCCATGATTGGGATGGTCTGACCGAATATGAAAAGCAACGTGCGGATATGCTGGCGGAGCAGGGGTATAGTGCATTTGTCGTCGATCTTTACGGTAAGGGTGTACGCCCTGAGACACCAGAAGCAAACCGTGCGGAAACCCGGAAGCTTTATGATGATCGTGAGACCATGCGGGAACTGGTTCTTGCCGGTTTGGCTGTGGCAGAAGAGAAAGGCATTATGAACCCGGTCATGGCCGGATATTGCTTTGGTGGGGCTGTCGTTTTGGAAATGGCGCGTGCGCAGCCGGAAAACGTTCCGGGTTATGCAACGTTTCATGGTGGGCTGGAAACTCCGGAAGGGCAGGATTACAGCGCCGCAAAAGTACCAGTCCGAATCTATCATGGCGGTGCCGATACCAATCCCGACATGGCTGGTTTTGCTGTGTTCATCGATGAGCTTGAAGCGGCAGGAACGCCTTATAAGGCTGAAGTTTATGCCGGAGCACCGCATGCCTTTACGGTGTTCGGATCAGATCGGTACCGGGCTGATGCCGATCAGCAGAGCTGGGCAGATTTTCTGATATTCTTGGGGGAGGTCCATCCGGGACCATAGGGTCCAGTCTGGATTATTGTTCCCTGATCGGCAAAAGCGATCAGGGAACAATGTTATTCAGCTTTCACGAAAAGCCTTAACGAAATAATCGGTGAATGGCTTGAGCAGATAAGATGCGGGGCTGCGTTCACCAGTCTGGATATAAACCTCAACCGGCATACCGGGAACCAGTGCCAGACTACCAAGCTTGTCACGTTCTTCCGGAGGAATGGTCACCTCAGCCCGGTAATAAGATGCTTGAGTGGCCTCATCAACCACCGCATCGGCTGAAACCTGGGCCAGGACCCCGTCAATTTCTGGTGTCGTTCGGGAGTTGAAGGCTGCAAAGCGCAGCTTGACCTCCTGTCCGGGACGGACCTCATCAACATGAATCGGGGGGATCTGTGCCCCGATCAGCAATGGACGATCCTGTGGGACAAGATAGAGAATGGGTTCTGCAGCACGGATCACGGAGCGCGGCGTCGTGACCTGAAGCTGGTGAATGATGCCGGCAACGGGGGCTCTGATATCTAATCGTGATAACTGTTCGGTCAGTGACCGGCGCCGTTCTGCCAGTTCAAGTTCGCGATAACCGAGATCCCGCAATTCGGTTTCGGCCTGTTCACGGCGTTCGCTGTATTTCTGCAACCGGGTGATACCAATTTCCGTCTGACGGGTTTCCGCCTGTGCCTTGGAAGCCTGCATTTCACCTATACGTCCGTCAATGGACGCGGCCTCGCGTTCCAGTGCCAGTACACGTGATGCCTGTGCAAGGCCCTTGTTCAGCAAGGCGCGCTGATCGGTCAGCTCCTCTTCGATCAGATTCCGCTGTGTTTCCAGTGCGATTGCCTGTGCAGCAATCCCATCAATCTGGGAGCCGACCTGCTGGGACTGTGTCGCCAGTTGATCAAGTGATTGCTGTAATGTGTTGCGTCGGGTCATGAACAGGCTTTTCTGCCCTTCCATCAGGTCGGTCAGCTTGCCGTTATCATTTGGACTTTCAAGGAGTATATCGGGGAAAGTAATCGTATCGGTTTCGTCCCGTTCAGCTTCCAGCCGGCCGCGGCGGGCCAGGATTTCGTAATATTGCCCTTCGACGATTGCGAGTTCCGTCCGCAGGAGTGTGCCGTCAAGCTGGATCAGCGTATCGCCTGCGGCGACGTTCTGACCTTCGCGGATCAGGATCCTGTCGACGACACCACCGTCAAGATGCTGCACCACCTGACTGTGCTGTTCGACCTCGACCTGACCGGTGGCAACAACTGCTCCAGCAATCTGAGAGCCAATTGCCCAGGCTCCGAAGCCTGCAAACAGGACCAACAGCGCTCCGCCACCCAGAAGCAGGGGAATGCGGACCGACCAGATATTTTTTTCAGACCGGGGTTTATGTCTCATGTGACCCCTCCGGCTGTCTGAGATTTCTGAATGGCCTGCGCATTCTGGACAACAGATTTAAGAACCTGATCGCGTGGGCCGAAGCTGCGTACCATACCGCGATCCAGCATCAGCAGCAGATTGCATTCGGCAATGGCGGCAGGTCGGTGGGCCATGATCAGAACCGCGCCCCCCTGCGATTTTGTCCGGCGGATTGCAAGGTTCAGGGCCTGAGAACCCTCATTATCAAGGTTGGCATTGGGTTCATCCAGCACCAGAAGGACCGGATCTGTATAAAGCGCCCGGGCAAGTCCGATACGCTGAATTTGCCCGCCGGACAGATGCCCTCCTGCCTGTGCCAGCGGAGTATCGTAACCCTGCGGCAGGTTCAGGATCATTTCATGGGCAGCAGCAGTCTTGGCGGCCTGGACAACACGGGCCGGATCCGGATCCCGGTCCAAGCGGGCAATATTGTCAGCCACCGTGCCATCGAACAGTGTAACCTGTTGGGGTAGGTATCCGATCAGCCGGCCAAACTCATCCGGGGGGAATTGATCCAGAGTCGCGCCTCCCAGCCGGATTGATCCGGCTGCGACTGGCCATGCGCCGATGATCGCACGGGCCAGGGTCGATTTTCCGGCACCGGATGCCCCGATAACACCAACTGCCTGACCTGGCGACATTGAAAAGCTGACCCCGCGCAATGTCGGAACACGCTGACCGGGAGGCAGGACGGACAACTGGTTCACATCCAGCCTGGCTTCTGGCTTGGGCAGGGCCGTCAGGCTTGGGGGGGGAGGACGACGGGACAGCAAGGTCCCAAGTCTTTTCCATCCATCCTGAGCACGCTGTATCAGGGCCCATTGGCCGATAATGACCTCAATCGGCTGTAATGCACGCCCCATGACGATAGATGAGGCAATCATTGCGCCTGGGGTTAGTTGCTGTTGCAGGACCAGCCAGGCACCGGCTGCCAGCATCGCACTTTGCAGGAACAGCCGGAAGCTGCGTGAAAATACCGTATAAAGCTGGCTGGAATCTGAACCGAGAAGGCCGTTTCGTGCAGCATCCATACGGGCAGTGCTCCACCGGTCAAAGGTTGCCTCGCGCATCCCCAGGGAGCCGATCAGTTCACCTTCGTCGCGAAACATGTCAGACATTTTTTCCGCAGCCTGAGCACTGATGGCACTTTGTTGAAGTGCACGTTTGCCCGATATCTGGTTCAGGGCGGCGGCAAAGATCAGCACCACCCCGCCAGCAGTTGCGACAACACCAAGAAGCGGGTGGAAGACAAAGACGACGGCCATGTAGATGGGTGCGAAGGGCAAGTCGAACACGGCAAGACTGACTGGTGAGGCAATCAGGGTGCGCAACGATTCAAGATCGCGCATTCCGCCCCGTGAAACAGCATCCGAGCCGGTTGCGATGCCATCTTCCAGTGAAGCGGCGAAAACCCGCCGCTCCAGCTTCTGCTGAAAGCGCAATGCGATGCGCTGCATGATTCGGCCGCGTGCAAGATCGACCACCGCCATCACGACGAAAAGGAAGATGACCAGCAGAAAAAGTGCGGCCAGTGTCTCAACTGAACGAGACCCCAGAACCCGGTCATAAACCTGTAGCATGAACAGGGGGCCGGTCAGCATCAATATATTGACTGCAAATGAAAATACCGCCACTGTGGCCAGTAGCCAGAAGTTCCCGGAACGTGCTGCCCGCAGCTCGGCAAATCCCTTATTATCGGCTGTAATACGTGCCATGTTATCCCAATCACTTTTCACCAGCTTACCGGCGTAGATTGTATTTCTTATGGCCGCTTAAATTATCCGCAGCAACCGGGACGGATTGGCTATTCCCGGAGTATATCATCAAAGTGTTAGCAAAGCCCTTTTATCTGAATACCAGGCTTGGGTGTTTTGGTTGAAGCCTGAATTGTGGGATCTGGTGATAATATCCGGTTGTGCCTGATCTGATCGTGCGGCATCCGTTCTGAATCTTTCGCGATCCTCGGCCGGCACAGGTAGTTCCTGACCGTCATGCGTAGCTTGGGGGCGACCGGCGCAATCTTGCTATGGGTGGCGCTGAGGCTGGTTTGTCGATCCGGTGGGAAATACGCAGCTACAGATATGCCGTCTCCGGCTTGATGCAGAATGTTCATGATCTCGATCCTGGTGACCGTATTTTCATTACCGGAATTTCCTCAGACATCTTGCCGGGAATGCTCTACGTTTGCAGCCCGTTAAAGTTAAGAATTACAATATAATTTGATTTTAAACATTTTTTTTGGCGCAATAAACACAAAAACTGGCGTGATTGTCCAAGATGGCTTTCGTTCTATCAGTTGTATTGGATTTAAGCCGTTGGGAGGCGGCGTGGAGGGAGACTTAGCGTAAGATGCTTTGCTACTGCCGGTGGTTTGTACTGGCAGGCTGATCCGCTGGATCATGCCGGGCAAGTCTTCATTTCGCCGTTCAACCGATCCGTAAAATAAAAACCAGCAGGTTGCCCATGAAACAGTATCTTATCGCCACCATTTCGACACTGGTCGCTTCTGGCAGCCTTGCCATGGCCCAGGAAACCGACATTCAGCCGGAAACACTGATTGTCGAAGAACGGATTTCCGAAGGTGAGCATGTATTCATCATGGATATGGGTATCGCAACCCCCAGTCAGATTTCAGTTCTCAATGCCGATGACCTGTCGATGGAAGGTAATATTGGTGCCGGAAACTTCAGCCAGATGATGATCAGCCCGGATCATTCCAGCATCTATACTGCCTCAGTCTATATGTCGCGCTATAACTATGGCGACATTGAGGCCGTATTGCATGAATGGGACGCTGCAACGCTGACTGCCAAGCGCGAGTTCGTCATCAATGACAAGCTGGCACAAACACTGACACAGAAGGGAACGCTGAACCTGTCGGCTGACGGAGCCTTCATGATTGTGCAGAATGCAACACCTGCCACCTCAGTCAGTGTCATTAACATGGCTGATGGTACCGAGGTGGCAGAAATTCCGACGCCGGGTTGCTGGACAGCCTATCCTGCGGTCGAGGGCAGTGCCTTTACCATGCTGTGCGGCGATGGCACGGTTGCGAAATATAGCTATACCGCTGAAGGTAGCGCCGGGGACCCAGGTAAATCAGAAAAAATATTTGATGCTGATGCCGATCCGCTGTTCGGCAATGCGCATCGCGTTGATGGAAATCTGGTCTACATATCCTATTCGGGCAGCCTCTATGTCGTTGATGATAGTGGAGACGTACCTGTACTGACCAAGACCATAGATTTTGCAGAAGATGGCTGGGCACCATCAGGTTATGGCCTGATGGGTTATCATGAACCATCAAAGACCATGTTTGTAACCATGCACCAAAACCCCTCGGACGGGTCGCATAAGATGCCGGCTGCTGAGATCTGGGCAATCAACATGGACAGCGGACAGGTTGTCGGTCGCGGTGAAGCCAGTGGTGAATCGAATATCACGGTCTCGGGTGGGGAGAACCCGGTTATATTTGGCACCGACCACGTTGGCGGGGTTCATCGTTATGATGTTGTGTTGGGTGATGAGGTGACAATCACCAAGGCCACCTCGCGTGACGGTGTCGCCCTGTTCCCGACATTGCTCGTGACCGATTACTGAAATGGCATTACTGATTGCCATGGTTTCGGTTACAATTACCGGCTTTCTTGTGATCGTGCTGATGCGAGCCATTTGGCACAAGCTGGATCGCTTTCTGGAAACGGTGGGTTTTGCACAGGGTTACAGGTTGGTGCCCGATGAGTGGGCCATACCTATCATTCGGGTATTAACCATTACCGAAATTGCCACTGTTGTTGCACTGATATTTCCGGTGATCCGGCCAATGGGTGCTGTGTTGGCTGCACTGCTGTTTCTGGGTTATGGTCTGCTGATGGCCGCTGCGCTGATGCGCGGACAAAGCCGGATTGATTGCGGCTGTGGGGGCATACCCCAGATTGTGTCGGGACTGACCCTGGCCCGCAACGCGTTGCTGGTGGTGCTGGCGCTGATCGTTGCCATGCAGCCAGTAGGCCCCATTCGTCCATCCGAGGCCGCACTGGCATTGGCTGCGGCGCTTGTTCTGGCTGCAATCTATGCCGTGGCTGAAAAGCTTGCCTCGCATCTGCCATATATCCGCACCGGAGAGTTGTGACATGAATTTGCTCATCTTTTCCAATGTATTCCTGTGGATTGTGGTAATCATCCAAATTGGTGTGATCTTTGCATTGGCCCGGCAGATTGGCGTCTTGTTTGAACGTGTTTCACCTGTAGGTGCCATGATTTCCGACGCCGGTCCGGCGCTTGGTGATAAAGTTGCACGAATGGATTTGCCTAACCTGAACGGTGAGCCGTTGGTCCTTGGCGGGGCTAATCGTGCCCAGTTGATCTTCTTTCTGTCCACCAGCTGCCCGATCTGCAAGGCGTTGCTTCCGGCATTGAAATCCATCCACAATGATGAAGGTCATTGGCTGGATATTATTCTGGCTTCGGATGGACGTGAGGCGCTGCATCGTCGTCTGATTGAGGCCGAGGCACTTCAATCTTTTCCATATGTACTGTCATCTGAATTAGGAATGAACTTTCGGGTTTCCAAGTTGCCTTTTGCGGTGCTGATTGATGCGCAGGGCAAGGTTATGGCCAAGGGCCTTGTGAACAGTCGTGAACAGCTGGAAAGCCTGTTTACGGCATCCGAAACCGGTGTTGCGTCCTATCAGGCAGCAGTGGCCAATATGACATCCTAACATTCGCCTACCGCAAGAAGGAGACTGATATGTCCCGCACTATGGATAACCTGCTGAAGCGTTTCGACAAGGTAATTGAAACGGGTATTCGCGGCTCTGCTCGTCGGAACGGTCGCCGGTCATTTCTGGCCCGAACAGGAGCGGCAATGCTTGGTGCAGCTGCCCTGACGCCGGTCCTGCCATTTGACCGCCGTGCCCATGCCTCAACCAGTGGGGGTGATGATGACCCCTGCAGCTATTGGCGGCATTGTGCCATTGATGGCTTTCTGTGCGATGAATCGGGCGGTTCACTGACAACCTGCCCACCAGGGTCAAGCGTATCGGCGGTATCATGGGTTGGTACCTGTAATAACCCGGATAATGGCAAGAATTATCTGGTCAGCTATAATGATTGCTGTGGCAAACCCTTTGTTCCAAGCGCAACTTTCTGCAACCAGAACAAAGGTGAGCGCCCAGGCTATAAAATGGGCCTCTATAACGATATCAACTGGTGTATGGCCAATACGGACAAGGGCTATCACTGCACGGTGTCTCTGGTTGTCGGGATGGCCGAATGATGCGCGGCGGTCTGGCCGTTCTGCTGGTCGCTCTGCTTCCGGGGGTATCGTTTGCTCAGGATGTTGATGGTGCAGCACTGTTTGAACAAAACTGTGCGGCCTGTCACAATAGCGGCGGGACCGGAGTCCCCGGCTTGGCCCCGCCACTGGACCGGCCGGAATTCTGGCAGGAGCTTGGTGATGATGCGCCAACTTATCTGGGCGGGATCATGACCAAGGGGATGCTGACTTCAATTACGGTCCGTGGCGAGATGTATGCCGGCATACCGATGCCCCCTGTTGCAGGGGTCGAAGATGCTGATCTGGCCACTATAGCCGGCTGGGTTCTGGCCGATCTCGGCAAAACCGATCTCGCGGTAACTCCTGAAAGCATTACCACCATTCGTGAGAGTGACCTGACAAAGACCGATCTGGCGGAGATGCGTCCTAAAACCCAATGAGGTGCCCGTAATGACAAGATGGCTGTCCCTGACCGGTTGGATAATGGCTATTATCGCATTGGTTTCTGTTGCAGAGGCAAGTGAAACCACGCGGGCAAACTATATTCTCAACTGCTCAGGCTGTCATGGCATGACAGGGATGGGAACCTTGGAGGGTGGAATTCCACCTTTCCCTGACTCGGTTCAGAAAATTGCCAATTCTGAGAATGGCCGTACCTATCTGCTACATGTCCCGGGCGTCGTTGATAATGATATGACTGACGCTGAAGTTGCCGATGTACTCAATTATATTCTTGACCAATGGGGTGACGGGGAAGGCCACTTTACCGAGACTGAGGTTTCTGTGCGCCGTGCTGTCGAAATCGGGGATGTGGTGGTCTATCGTCGGCAACTGGTGACTGAATTGGGTGCGACGGGTATTGTGATTGCCGATTATCCTTGGCCGTGATGCTGTGCCGCGTAGGATAGCAGGCCATGCTCATTCTGCCGGCTATCATTGCCTTGGTCTTTGCAATCAGTTTCCTGACACAGCCGATGCTGGGTGCGGGCTGGCTGTGGGAGGTTGGTAACGGGTTGGGCTTCTGGGCTCTGGCGGGACTGCTCTTTCAGATGATCCCCCTGCATCGCACAGATGGTGCAAGACGGCATCAAACTTTGGGCTATTGGGTATTGAGTATTGGTTTTGCCCATGCCTTCTGGATGCTTGCTACAGATAGTGTGGTAAGGGTCTATCTGATGCCCGGTGCACCTGCCTATATGTGGCTGGGTCTGATTGGGCTGATGACACTGGCTATGCTGACTGTGCTGGCACAGATGCCGGACCGGATGCGTATACACAAGCAGTTTCGCAGTTTCAGACTCTGGCATCGCTGGCTGGGGATATTAACTGTTGCAGCAGCAGTTGGGCACATATTGCTGAGCAGCTTTTACCTGTCTGGATGGTGGCAGGCAGTACTGTTGCTGGGATTGGCGACAGGCTGCTGTCTGGGACGGCGCATTTGGTCATATCTGCACACACCACTATACGCTTTGCACCTGATCTATGCTTTGGTCGGAGGCGTGTTCGTTAGTTTGTTCACGATTATTCGGAACCTGCCCTGATGAAATGGTTGATTACCGTACTTTTCCTGATGGGGGTTGTGCTTGTCATATGGGGATTGCCCGGTATCGGTCTGTCTCCGCTGTATGAAACGCGTCCCCCCCAGCAAACGCAGACTCTGCCGATGACGTTCCGGCATAATGATCATTTTATAGTGCCTTGCACTACCTGCCACCATGAATTCGTTGATGGCAGGCAGGATTCGCCCTGTCTGACCTGCCATATTACGGATGTTAAGGTTGCGCCATTATTGGAGGAACAGTTTCATACATTATGTCGTGATTGCCATGTCACCGAGCATGCACAAGGAACCCCGTCAGGACCAACGCGACGCTGCATATCCTGCCATCTCCCAGATCATGAATTCTAGAGTGCGTCGCGTTTAATCGGTTCGATATCCTGCGGCCTTGAAGAAGTTGTAGCATTCCTCGTCTGTGAACAGATCGCAGACATGTCCAACTTCCTGCCATAGGTCATGTAGGTCCGTGCGGCGGCCTCTTTGATCAACGCCTTGAGCTTGGAGAACGCCATTTTGATAGGATTGGGGAGTATGGCGGAAGGAACAGGAGCCATGCGCCGGTAGGGTCAGGACTTGTTCTTGGTTATAGCCAGAAGATGACGGTTGCAGCGAGGAGGATGGCGGAAAAGAAGGTCTCGGGACATCGGTCGTATCGGGTTGCAACGCGGCGCCAGTCCTTGAGGCGCCCGAACATGATCTCGATGCGATTGCGGCGTTTGTAGCGCCGTTTGTCGTATTTGACCGCCTTCTTGCGGGACTTTCGGCCGGGGATGCATACTCTTATCCCCTTGTCTTTCAACGCTTCTCGGAACCAGTCGGCGTCATA
>JBKEAB010000064.1:0-37354 GCA_047971845.1 Paracoccus sp. (in: a-proteobacteria)
GCGGTCAAATACGACAAACGGCGCTACAAACGCCGCAATCGCATCGAGATCATGTTCGGGCGCCTCAAGGACTGGCGCCGCGTTGCAACCCGATACGACCGATGTCCCGAGACCTTCTTTTCCGCCATCCTCCTCGCTGCAACCGTCATCTTCTGGCTATAACCAAGAACGAGTCCTGACCATAAATCCCTGCATCCCTGGCAGGAAGTCGCGCGGCTATCCCGTCAAATACGACAGATGCCGATACAAACGCCGCAACCGCATCGGGATCATGTTCGCTAGGCTCAAGGACTGGCGACGGGTTGCCACCCGCTACGATAGGTGCCTCAAGGTCTTCCTCTCCGCCGTCGCACTCGCTGCAACCGTCATCTTCTGGCTATGACGCCAGAACAAGTCCTGAGACTAAGGCGAGATCGACATTTATCGCAGCCAGATCATGTCTGCGGCAAGATGAACAAAGCCCGCGAAGTGGATGGTGCGGCGGTCGTAGCGGGTTGCGAACCGACGGAAATGCTTGAGGCGGCCAAAGCATCGCTCGATCCGGTTGCGGTCGGTTTGTAGACGGCGGCATCATGCGGAATGAAGACTTTGCGGTTGCGCTTCGACGGGATGACCGCCTCCGCCTTCATGTTGCAGTTTTGTGAAAGGCTTGGTCAGTTCAGTCCGTCGATTCCCCGGAGGACATCGCTGAGCGGATCGCTGTCAGGGCTTTCTGGTGCGTTTGTGACACCGCGGTTGCCGTTGGCTTCGGTTGAGCTGACAGTTTGTTCGGGCGTACGCGGCGGTTCTTCTGTTTGCTGCGATTGCTGACCGAATGCCTGAGACAGGGCGTCGGCCAGCGGCTCACCCTCGCCGGATCCCTGAACCAGAGGCTGGCCGGGCGGTGCCGCAGAGGAACCTGCCATATCCGATAATGCCGCGCTCAGCGCATCGGCAAGGGCGTCATCACCACGAACGGAAGGCGCGACACCGTCTCCTATACGTGAGCCCTCGTCTCCGACAAAGCGACCAAGAGGTTCCATTGGCAGGCCATCGTGAACCTCGGTCATGACGGCCTGCCAGATTTCGGCGGGAAGGCCGCCACCGGTGACCCCGGTCAGTGGCGTATTATCATCGTAACCCATCCAGACGCCGGTGACATATTGATCCGTAAAGCCGATGAACCATGCGTCGCGATAAGAAGAGGTCGTACCGGTCTTGCCGGCGGCATCACGCTGGCCAAGCTTGGCGCGGCCGCCGGTTCCGTTCCGGATTACTTCGCGCATCATGCTGATCAGTCCAGCTGCGGCTTGCTGTGAAATTACCCGCTGACCCATGCCCCCTGATTTGGCAATCATCGGGCTGTCCTCACCGCGGATGCGCAGTTCTACCACGCCATAAGGGCGTACGGCCCGGCCACCGTTGCGGATGCCGGCATAGGCTCCGGTCATTTCCAGCAGGGTTGAATCGAACACTCCAAGGCCCAGGGAAGGTACGTTCGGCAAATCAGTGCCGACACCAAATTCTTCGGCGATGCGCAGGACCGATTCACGTCCGGCCCTTTCCTGCAGGCGGATTGTTGCAGTATTGAGTGAGCGTGACAGGGCCCTGGTCAGGGAAACATCGCCGTAATAACGCCGGGTATAGTTCTGGGGTGACCAGTTGCGGATGGTCAGCGGGCCGTCATGGACTGTGCTGTCAGGTGTCATTCCCTGATCAAGCGCGGCGGCAAAGACAAAGGGCTTGAAACTGGATCCGGTTTGCCGCTTGGCCTGTGTGGCGCGGTTGAATACGCCCTGAACGACGGTATCACGTCCACCGATCATTGCCCGTACGGCACCGTCTGCCGACAGGACGACAACGGCTGCCTGTGCCTTTGAACCGGGCTTGACCTTTTCATCAAAGATCTTTTTCAGCGCCCGTTCTGCCGCTTGTTGTACCTTCTGATCGAAAGTAGTCAGAATGGTTACGTCTTCGGTTGTTTCGGTTGTCAGGAAGCCGGGACCTGATTCCATCAGCCAGTCGGCAAAATACCCACCGGCCCGGGCCTGTGCCGCCTGTGACAGACCTGCCGGATTGGCTCTGGCATTTTGATATTCGACATCTGTGATCCGACCCTGTTCATGCATCAGCTGCAGAACTACTGCGGCCCGGTCCTGCGCACGTTCGATGTTTGATGTCGGTGCAAAATAGCTGGGTGCTTTCAGAAGGCCAGCCAGCATGGCGGATTCAGCAATCGAAACCTCATTTGCATGCTTGCCGAAATATCGCTCCGATGCGGCCTCAAAACCACGTGCGCCGCCACCCAGATAAGAGCGGTTCATATAGATGTTGAGGATATCATCCTTTGAATATTTCAGCTCCATTGCGAAGGAAAAGGGGACTTCCTTGACCTTACGCCACAGGGTTGTGGTGCGGCATTCGGCTTCGTATTCGGTTTCGTCCTTCCAGCGAGTCGGATCAAATGTCTCGCCCAGGCAAAGCAGCTTGGATACCTGCTGGGTAATGGTTGATCCGCCATGCCCTTCCAATGGGCCACGTCCTTCGGACATGTTGATCCTGATAGCACTGGCAATTCCGCGTGGGTCGATACCCAGATGGCTGTAGAATCGCTTGTCCTCGGTGGCGACTACGGCATCCCGCAAGGATGGTGCGATCATGTCAGGGGTCACGGTGCCGAAGGTTTCGCCCCGCCAGGCAAAGACCTTGCCTTCACGGTCGAGCATGGTCACGCCACCGCGGGCGCGTCCGTCAAACAGGGCCGATGCCTCGGGCAGTTGCGAGTAATAATAGAATATCGCCAGACCCAGGACAAGGAAGACAGCCAGGATTGATGCCCAGATCGTGCGAAACAGCGCCTTCCAGATCAGAGAAAAGAGTCCACTGATGCCTCTGGAAATTGCGTTGCCACGGCGCACCGGCGCACGACGGCCGGATTTGCCGCGCGGCGTCTTGCCGGACGGTTTTGTGGGATTCGTATATCGCCGTTCGGCTACTACGGAGCGCCGCTTGCGGGGAGTATCTGCCATGCCTCTTTATATCCTGCGCACCAGTTTGTCCGGCCTGTTTGCGATCAGCATACACGAGAGGAATGGTAAAGCGAAGTCAAATGACCTGTCTGTGACCTGCCTATTTTCAGGGCGCTTCTTCATGTTTCCGCCTAATCCATAGCCGTTTTGCGTTTTGGCCCCTTCGGAGACGTGCTGAAGGCTTGAGCAGAGACAGTTGGCCCCGCCTTCTGAAAGCAATCGCCGGATTGGGCGATTTTGCGACTCTGGATAAAAGGTGACCCCGAATGAGACAGATCTTCCCCCTCGCAATTGCCCTTGCCGTAGCGGCAGGCACCGCGCAGGCACAGGATGCAGTTGTAATGCCTGTTCCTGACAAGGGTGATACGACCTGGATGCTGCTATCCGGGGTTCTGGTCATGATGATGACATTGCCGGGGCTGGCCCTGTTTTATGGCGGTCTGGTCCGTTCAAAAAACGTACTGTCGGTGCTGATGCAGGTCATGACCACCTTCTGTGTCATGGCGCTGTTGTGGGTAATGTTTGGTTATTCACTGGCCTTTACCGGTGCTGGAGATGCTGAAACGGCCAGTGTGTTGACACCTTATATTGGTGATCTGTCAAAGGCATTCCTGTCTGGTGTCGGGACGGATTCACTTGCTGAAACCTTTTCGGCCGGAGTGTATATTCCTGAACTGACCTTCGTTATTTTTCAGCTGGCTTTTGCCTGTATCGCGCCGGCTCTGATTGTCGGGGCGACGGCGGAACGGATGAAGTTCCCGGCAATTCTGGCCTTTGTGATCATCTGGTTCTTCCTGTCCTACCTTCCGATGGCCCATATGGTCTGGTGGTGGGGGGGACCCAGTGCGTATGATGCACCGGCAGGGCTGTTGTTCGGGCATGGAGCACTGGATTTTGCCGGCGGTACGGTCATTCATATCAATGCCGGCGTTGCAGCACTTGTCGCGGCCTATGTTGCCGGTCCGCGCCTGGGTTACAAACGCGAACTGATTGCACCGCATAACCTGACCTTCACCCTGATCGGAGGATGCCTGTTGTGGATCGGTTGGTTTGGATTCAATGCGGGGTCCAATCTTGAATCGAACGGTGTGGCTGCGATGGCGATGCTCAATACCGTTGTTGCTCCGGCTGCGGCGGCACTTGGCTGGACACTGGGCGAATGGATCCTGCGCGGACATCCTTCGCTGCTGGGCGCGGTGTCAGGTGTCGTGGCCGGTCTGGTTGGTGTGACGCCTGCCGCTGGTTTTGTCGGGCCGATGGGAGCAATCGTGATTGGCTTCCTGTCAGGTATTGTTTGCCTGTGGGCAGTTGTCTGGCTGAAAGCGCGGATGAATATAGATGACAGTCTGGACGTGTTCGGTATCCATGGGATAGGCGGTATCGTCGGGGCTGTCCTGACAGGTGTCTTTGCGGCACCGTCACTGGGCGGTTCCGGAGTGTTTGATTATGCAACCGGTGAGGTTGGTGAATTTGTTGTGGGGCAGCAGGTCTATGCCCAGGCACTGGGTGTTGTAATCTGTATCATCTGGTCGGCTGTCGTATCATTCGTGGCAATTCATGCCATCAAGGCAGTGATTGGGTTGCGTGTCGAACAAAATGATGAACGTCAGGGTCTTGATGTCACCACCCATGGTGAGAATGCCTATAACTGAGGATGCCTGAACAGATAAAGGCCCGGCAGATCATGCCGGTCCTTCACTGTTCCGGGGTATGGGCAGGATATGATGGCTGTCTGTCAGGCAATCCGTGAGACGACAAAATCCGCCAGATCATTCAGGGTGTTGTGAATGGGATGATCGGGCAGGGGATGTAATGCCGCACGTGCTCGTGCCGCCCAGTCAAGCGCGTCCTTTCGAGCCTCGGCCATGGCCTCGCGTCGATCAAGGATTTCAAGTGCCTGTTCCAGGTCCCCGTCGCGCTGATCTCCCTTTTCGATGGTCCGTTGCCAGAAGGCACGTTCTTCGGTATCGGCGGCTGCCACTGCCTTGATGACCGGCAGTGTCAGTTTGCGTTCGCGGAAATCATCGCCGATATTTTTGCCGGTGGTGTTGCTGGACCCGCCATAATCAAGCAGGTCGTCTGCGATTTGGAAGGCAATGCCAAGCGCATCGCCGTAATTGTATAGTGCGCGGATCTGATCCTCGGGTGCACCGGCAATAACGCCTCCGACTTCGGTTGCTGCGGAAAACAGTGCTGCCGTCTTGCCGCGGATGATCTGAAGGTAAATCGCCTCATCCGTTGCCAGATCCTGTGCGGCCGTCAGCTGAAGGACCTCGCCCTCCGAAATCGTTGCCGAAGCATTGGACAGGATCTCCAGGACCCGCATGACACCGGTATCGGTCATCAGCTGAAAGGCGCGGGCCAGCAGGTAATCACCGACCAGAACGCTGGACTTATTATCCCATAACAGGTTTGCCGTGGGTCGTCCGCGTCTTTGTCTGCTTTCATCGACAACGTCGTCATGCAGCAGGGTGGCTGTGTGAATGAATTCGACCGTGGCGGCCAGATGGATATGGTAGGGACCAGTATATCCGCACAGTTTGGCGGTGGCCAGGGTCAGCAATGGCCGCAATCGTTTGCCACCGGCTTCGATCAGATGCGCGGTGACTTCGGGAATACGTGGCGCATGCTGCGATGCCATCCGTTCACGGATCAGTATGTTAACCGATTCCATTTCGGGGGCGAGATCGCCCATCAGGCGATCCATCGGGTTTTGCGTATGCGCGTCATCCATGACTTTTTCCTTTTACCACCGTGCATTTGCCATGTGATGGACAGGCGTGCAACCGCCAGCTAGCTTATGATGGATGAAAGAATTGCTACGAACCAATGATCCCTTACGTCTGATCCGTGCGCAGGATGTACTGCGTGAAGACGGGATAGAAAGCTATGCGCTTGATCAGCATATGAGTGTGCTGGAAGGTTCATTGGGAATATTACCCAAACGTCTGATGGTCGGGGACAGGGACCATTTCAGGGCGAGTGCGATATTACGTGAATATGGCCTGAATGACTGAGACACGTATTGATGACTTTCTGGGTGGGCGATTGCGGATCGAACAACCGGTCCGGGGGTATCGCGCAGGTGCGGATGCGGTGATGTTGGCTGCGGCCTGTCCCGCCCGTTCCGGAGACTGGGTTCTTGAACTTGGTTGCGGGGCAGGAGTGGCGTCGCTTTGTCTGGCCGTGCGGGTACCCGGAGTAATCCTGACCGGAATTGAACGTGATTCCGGCTTTGCCGGGCTTGCGCAGGCGAATGCGTCACGAAATGGTATCGACCTGACAGTGACAGAGGCTGATCTGACGGCGCTGCCAGATGCCTTGCGGAGGAGGTGTTTTGATCATGTCATCCTTAATCCACCCTATTTTGCGTCGGGTACACCATCCCCGGATGTGGCCCGTGCCGGGCCACGACATGAGGATACACCGCTGAGGGTATGGCTGGATACGGCGCTGCGGCGTCTGAGACCATCAGGTTACATGGTGGTCATTCACATGGCGGCACGTCTGGATGATGTTCTGGCTGGTCTGTCCGGTCGGGCGGGTGACGTTTCAATTCTGCCGATTGCGGCCCGTGCTGGACGTGATGCCGGCAGGGTGATCGTTTCGGCCCGCAAGGGTGCGCGTGGTCCACTGCGTTTGCTTTCCCCTTTCATCATGCATGGTGCGGCAGCTCATATGAAGGATGGTGAGGATCTGAGCACGGCTGCTCAGGCCGTCCTGCGCCATGCAGCCGCACTTTAACCAATCGGGGGGAATTCAGCGTGACAGAATCGAACTTCTGTGCTGCAATCAGCCTGTTCGACATGATAATACAGGAGGACAATAATGTCGGTCGATGCTCACATCGAAAAACTCCGCGAGAAACATGAACATCTTTCAAAGGCAGTTGAGCAGGCGCAGCGGGCGCCCGGTGTCTCGGATTTTGAAATAGCTGAATTGAAAAGAGAAAAAATGCGCGTCAAGGAAGAAATTGCGCGTCTGGGTCACTGACCCAGCATATCCGGATGTGAAAGGCTCGCACAGGACGTGCGAGCCTTTTGTCATTACCAGGTTTCAGTGATTAGCTGAAGAACTGCGCCCCGTTTGCTGAAATGGTTGAACCGGACACGAAACCGGCCTCGTCTGATGCAAGGAATGTCACGCAGCGGGCAATTTCCTCGGGCTCACCAAGTCGACCAACCGGAATTTGCGGGATGATCCGTTCATTCAGGACTTTTTCATCAATGGCACGGACCATTTCCGTCCCGATATAGCCCGGAGCCACGGCATTGACCGTAATTCCTGCCCGTGCACCTTCCTGTGCAAGGGCGCGGGTGAAGCCGATATCCCCGGCTTTGGCAGCAGAATAGTTTGTCTGTCCTGCCTGTCCCTTCTGCCCGTTAACTGAACTGATATTGATGATCCGTCCGAACTTGCGAGCCCGCATGCCGGACCAGACACCATGGGTCATGTTGAACAGACCGGTCAGATTGGTGTCGATGACTTCCTTCCATTGCTGGGGTGTCATCTTGTGGAACATCGCATCGCGGGTGATACCGGCATTGTTGACCAGAACAGCGACGGGCCCCAGCTCTTCTTCAACCTGCCCGATGCCGGCAGCACAGGCATCATAATCGGCCACGGACCATTTATAGGTCTTGATTCCGGTTTTTTCCGTGAACGCCCTGGCGGCATCGTCATTGCCGGCATAGTTTGCTGCAACAGTATATCCGGCGTCTTTCAATGCCGCCGAAATGGCTGCGCCGATCCCACGTGATCCTCCGGTGACAATGGCTGTTTTCGACATGTTTTCCCCTCCTAGAAATCATTCGAGAAATATTTTGCAACTGGCCGTCCCCGCGCATGATGCAGTCATGCACGGGAACCTGTTTATTTAGCGTTCAATGCAGAGTGCGACACCCATGCCGCCACCGATGCAGAGCGTTGCGAGCCCCTTTTTTGCGTCGCGGCGTGCCATCTCGAACAGTAACGTGTTCAGGATACGGGCACCAGAAGCGCCGATCGGGTGGCCGATGGCAATGGCTCCGCCATTGACGTTCACGATGGCGGGATCCCAGCCCATATCCTTGTTGACAGCAAGAGCCTGCGCGGCAAAGGCTTCGTTTGCTTCGACCAGATCAAGATCGCCCACCTGCCAGCCGGCCTTTTCCAGTGCCTTGCGACTAGCCGGAATTGGGCCGGTTCCCATGATTGCAGGATCCAGACCGGCTGTCGCGTAGGATGCGATGCGGGCCAGTGGGGTCAGGCCCCGGCGTACGGCCTCCTCTTCGCCCATGACCATGACGGCTGCGGCACCGTCGTTCAGACCCGAGGCATTTGCCGCTGTGACAGTGCCATCCTTGGTAAAGGCGGGACGCAATTTCTGCATCGCGTCCAGTGTGGCCCCATGACGGATGTATTCATCAGCCTCGACAACAGTGTCGCCCTTGCGGCCCTTGATGGTGAAAGACACGATTTCATCCTGGAACTTGCCGGCCTTCTGAGCGGCTTCCGCCTTGTTCTGGCTGCCAACTGCGAATTCGTCCTGTGCGTCGCGGGTGATTCCCCATTTTTCGGCTACGTTCTCAGCTGTCTGCCCCATGTGATAGTTGTTGAAGGCATCCCAGAGACCGTCCTTGATCATTGTGTCGACCATTTTCATGTCACCCATCTTCTGGCCTGTGCGCAGATAGGCGGCATGGGCGGAAAGCGACATGGATTCCTGGCCGCCAGCCAGCACGACCTGTGCATCGCCCAGGATGACCTGCTGTGCGGCAAGGGCGACGGCACGCAGCCCGGAACCGCAGACCTGATTAAGCAGCCATGCAGGCGATTCCTGGGGAAGGCCTGCATTGATATGCGCTTGGCGGGCCGGATTTTGTCCCTGTCCTGCGGTCAGGACCTGTCCCAGAATGGTTTCACTGACTTCGGCCGGTTCGATACCGGCCCGGCTGACGACCTCGGCCAGAACAGCAGCGCCAAGGTCATGTGCGGGGACATTCGCGAAAGAGCCAAGAAAACTGCCCACGGGTGTACGGGCAGCGGAGACGATTACGGCTTTGGTCATGGATGATCCTTTCGGGTAAGCGGGCGTTACAGGCGCGATGCCGTCCCGTTAACCATGCCGAACTCAGACCCAGCGTCAAGCCGCACTCATCCTGTTTCCCGATCTCAGCCCACGAATCCTGTGTATCGGCAAGATCGGACTGCTTGATCCGACAGGTGCCAAGTGGACTGGATATAATAATGTCAAAAGAAGCTGTTTGATTTGTCAGCGTGCTGAAGCTGCCGGCGTTTTCCATGGTGGATTTATTGTTGGAGCTCCGAAGTAGTACCCTTGCAGGCAGTCAATTCCCATATCGATCAGATAGGCTGCGTCATCAGCCGTTTCGACTGATTCGGCCACGGTGAACATGTCGAAATGATGGGCAATAGCCTGCAACGCACCTGTCAAAACCTGGTTATCAGGCTGATCTGCAATCTTGCGTATGAATTGCCCGTCGATCTTGATCATGTCAAAGCTGAATTCGCGCAGATACCGGAATGATGTATGCCCGGCCCCGAAATCATCCAGTGCAAAGCTGGCCCCACGGCCTTGCAGGTCGTGCATGAAGGGGATGACAACCTGCGGCATGTCCATGGCCGAACTTTCGGTCACTTCCAGTATCAGGCGTTCGGCAATCTGTTCATCATGGGCAAGCCCGCGCCGGAGGGTTTCCGTCCAGACCTGATTCCCGATTGAACGTGCGGACATGTTGATCGACAGGCGCAGACCGGAATCCTGCTGCAATGAATACAGGCCCAGTGACAATGACAGGCAGTCGATCCTGCGGCCCAGCTCAGTCGTTTCTGCCTGTGGCATGAAATCACGCAGCGGGACAAAACGTCCCGTATCGTCGAGAATCCGGATCAGCCCCTCATGGAACGCCGTCAGGTCCGGCCGGTCCGATTGTACGATCGGCTGATAGGCCAGCATTGCGTTGCCCCGTCTGATGGCACTTTCAACCGTACCCATCGTGAGGCGGTTCTTGCTGTCAATGACGTAATCGAGAGGCGAGTCTGCCAGATCATCGCTGTTCTGATCTTCGTTCATCATATGCGTACCCTTGCTGTCTCCGGCTTATCATGACGATGATGTCCTAATATCGGATAAAGTCAGAGCAGATTCGAAATTAAGGATTAATCATGTGTGAGCGATGTGGCTGGTGTGGCAGTGAACAGATTTATGTGGATTACCATGATACGGAATGGGGGGTGCCGGAATATGATCCGCGTGCTCTGTGGGAAAAGTTGGTTCTTGATGGGTTTCAGGCCGGCCTGAGCTGGATCACCATCCTGCGCAAACGCGACAGCTTTCGCGAAGAGTTTGAGGGCTTTGACCCGGAGCGTATTGCTGCATGGGGGCCTGAGAATATTGAAAATGCCTTGAAAAATCCTGGTATTATTCGTCACCGTGGCAAAATCGAGGCAACCATACGCAGCGCACAGCTGTTTCTGGAAATTGAAGCCGGGCAGGGCTTCACCCCTTACATGTGGGAATTTGTCGGTGGAAAGCCCGTGCAGAATAATTTCATGACGCTTGGTGATGTCCCTGGGTCAACTTCCGAATCGGCCGCAATGTCAAAGGCATTGAAGAAGCGTGGTTTCAATTTCTGTGGCCCGGTTATCTGTTATGCCTTCATGCAGGCTGTGGGCATGGTTAATGATCACATCACCAGTTGCCATCGTCATAGTGAGGTCAGGGCGCTTTCAACTGGCTGACAGCTGCTTTTGCGGCGTCGGATACCCAGTCGGCAGGGCCGATCAGACGTGCGACCTCCTTGCCATCACGGTCGATCAGAATTGTTGCAGGCATGGCGAGAACACCGAATTGGCGGGCCAGGTCCTGGCGTGGATCAAGCAGAACAGGAAGGACGTCCAATTCCTGTTCGGCAAAGAATTTCTCAATGGCGGGTATGGGGTTGCGGCCTGATGCTATCGTCAGGACCTGAAATTTGTCACCGCCATATTCTTTCTGAAGTGCGTTCAGTGCGGGCATTTCCTCGCGGCAGGGGGCACACCAGGTTGCCCAGAAATTCAGGAGTATGGCCTGCCCCTGATAATCACTCAGACGGTGTTCATTACTCTCGGGGTCGGTGAAGGCCGTGTCGGGGACGGTCTCTCCGTTGCCGGCAATCAGTTCCAGCCCGTCTGCTTTCGCAGCGTCGAGATTGACTGCCCCGGCCAGTGCCATGTTTGCACCGGCAGCAAGCGCCGTATAAAGGATCAGCATACGCAGCATGTTCAACCTTTCGGACCAGACCTGATGACCGACGCCAAGATGCCCGATAACACAGCCAATGCCATGTGGGGCGGTCGTTTCGCCTCCGGTCCTGATGCGATTATGACGGCAATCAATGCCTCAATCGGTTATGACCGCAGGCTATACGCCCAGGATATCCGGGGCAGCCGGGCCCATGCCGCGATGCTGGCAGCGCAGGGCATCATCAGTCCTAGCGATGCCGAGGCGATCCGTGAAGGGTTGTTCACTGTATTGTCAGAAATTGAGGCGGGGGATTTTCCGTTCAGTGAGGCGCTTGAAGACATTCACATGAATGTCGAAGCGCGGCTGAAGGAGCTGATCGGCGATGCCGCCGGGCGCTTGCATACTGGCCGATCGCGCAACGATCAGGTGGCCACCGATTTCCGGCTTTGGGTGCGTGATCAGTGCGATGCTGCCATCAGGGGATTGCGAATGCTGATCAATGTGACCCTGTCACAGGCGGAAGCGGGTGCGGATTGGGTCATGCCGGGCTTTACTCATCTGCAAACGGCCCAGCCGGTGACCTGGGGGCATCACATGATGGCTTATGTCGAGATGTTCGGGCGTGACCTGTCCCGTTTTCAGGATGCACGCCGCCGGATGAATGAATCCCCGCTTGGGGCGGCAGCGCTTGCCGGAACCGGTTATCCGCTTGATCGCGAGGTGACTGCAAAGGCGCTGGATTTTGACCGGCCGATGGCTAACAGTCTCGATGCGGTATCGGATCGGGATTTTGCATTGGAATTCCTGTCTGCGGCAAGCATATGTGCTGTTCACCTGTCACGCCTGTCGGAAGAGCTGGTGATCTGGTCCTCGGCCCAGTTCCGGTTTGTGTCCATGTCAGACAAGTGGTCTACCGGTTCCAGCATTATGCCTCAGAAGCGGAACCCTGATGCTGCGGAACTGATCCGGGCCAAGATCGGCCGCATTCTTGGTGCGACCGTGGCACTGTTCACTGTGATGAAGGGGCTGCCACTGGCCTATTCCAAAGACATGCAGGAAGATAGGGAACAGGTTTTTGATGCAGCAGATAACCTGATGCTGGCCCTTGCCGCGATGACCGGGATGCTGTCTGACCTGACGGCTAACCGGAAAAGCATGGAACGAGCCGCCTCGGCCGGCTTTTCGACCGCGACGGACCTTGCGGACTGGCTGGTCCGGGAAGCCGGATTACCGTTCCGTGATGCGCATCATGTTACCGGATCGCTGGTGAGTATGGCTGAGGAACGGGGTGTTGATCTGCCAGACCTGACTCTGGCGGATATGCAATCGGTGAATGCCGCCATCACCGATGATGTGTTCAATGTTCTTGGGGTACATAATTCGGTGGCATCACGACAAAGCTATGGGGGAACGGCACCGGATCAGGTTCGTGCCCAGATTGCTCGCTGGAAGGAAATGCTGTGAAATATGCTGCTGTGAAATATGCTGCTGTGATTATGCTGCTGATACTGTCGGCTTGTGGTGTTGATGGTGCACCTGAACGGCCGGACCCGGACCCGTCGCCGGGAGTGTCGGTTTCGGGCGATGCACGAATTGGTGTGCGCGTGGATGGGATCTGATCTGACCCCTTTGCGGTGCTGCTGGCTGGGACTGGCTCTGATGGGCGCGATCACTGGGGTAATGTATCCACATGTGCCGTCTGGATCTGCCGTGGTGGCGATGGTGACGCTTGCCGTCTGGTGTCTTGTCGAAACCATGGTCCGGCGTAACTGGTGGGCGCTGATGACGCTGCCCGTGATGACACTGGGCATCGGCTGTGCGCTGCCGCTCTATCTTTTTCTTCGCTCTCGCAGGATTATCTGATGGATCACTTCAATTATCGTGATGGCGTTCTCTGTGCCGAAGAAGTTCCCCTGACCCGCATCGCAGCAGAGGTCGGATCCCCGGTCTATGTCTATTCGACGGCGACGCTGACCCGACACTTCCAGATATTTCAGCAGGCGCTCGATTGGGCTCCGGAGCATCTGGTCTGCTATGCGGTCAAGGCAAACTCGAATATCGCCGTTCTGAAGCTGCTGGGTGATATGGGGGCGGGGATGGATGTCGTGTCCATCGGGGAATATGCCCGTGCCCGGACAGCAGGAGTGCCGGGAGAGCGCATCGTCTTTTCAGGCGTCGGCAAGACGCGGAACGAAATGCGGCTGGCACTGGAAGGCGGCATTCGTCAGTTCAATGTCGAATCTGAACCTGAATTACTGACCCTGTCAGAGGTCGCTTCAGCCATGGGCGCTACGGCCCCCATCGCCTTGCGTGTGAATCCTGACGTGGATGCCAGGACACATGAAAAGATTGCGACCGGTAAATCTGAAAATAAGTTCGGTATTCCGATAGCCCGGGCCCGTGATGTTTATGCTCAGGCCGCCAGGTTGCCGGGGATAGATGTTGTCGGTGTCGATATGCATATCGGCAGCCAGCTGACCGATCTTGAGCCTTTCCGGCAGGCCTATTCGAAGATGGCTGACCTGACCCGTGTTTTGCGTGCTGATGGCCATGATATCCGCCGGCTGGATATGGGAGGTGGGCTTGGCATACCGTATCGTCGCGATAACAGCGCACCTCCGCTGCCAATCGAATATGGGCAGGTGATCCGTGATGCGGTTGGGGATCTCGGCTGTGAGATCGAAATAGAACCCGGTCGTAATATTGCCGGAAATGCCGGGGTGCTGCTGGCCTCGGTCATCTATGTGAAGCAGGGTGAAGGACGTGATTTCCTGATCCTCGATGCAGCCATGAACGATCTGATCCGGCCTGCGATGTACGGTGCGCACCATGATATCGTTCCGGTGGCCGAAGCACCCCCCGGTGTGCCGGTTCGCCCTTTTGATGTTGTCGGACCGGTGTGCGAATCCGGCGATACGTTCCAGAAGGGGGCACAGCTACCCGAAATTGCGATGGATGATCTGGTCGTGTTTCGTTCGGCCGGGGCATATAGCGCGGCGATGTCGTCGGAATATAATTCCCGCCCGCTGGTACCCGAGGTGCTGGTTGATGGGGACCGTTTTGCCGTAATCCGTCCAAGGCCTATGCTGGAAGACATGTTGGCGCGCGAAGCTCTGCCGGATTGGCTCTGATCCGGCAAGAGGGGCTTGCGGGACCGTGCCTTGCGCCTCAGGATGGGGTGAAAGGATATATCTGATAATCAATGACGACCGATGACCGGCCTTCTCGCCTGAAACGTGCCCTGCGGCTGACCTATGCCGGTCTCTGGTGGGAGGTGCTTGCGCGTGTCTTCTGGCCGGCAGCAACATGGCTGCTGCTTGTCCTTGCCGGGTTGAGCCTTGGCGTCATGGATGCCGTATCGGTATCAGCCCGTCCCTATATCATGGCAGTGGCTGGCGTGGGACTGCTGGCAACGCTGATCCATGGTGGAATGCGCTTCCGGTTGCCGAAAGAGGGTGCTGCCGAGGCGCGGATAGATGCCAGCCTGCCGGGACAGCCGCTTTCTGCGTTGTGTGATCAGCCGGCAATAGGGGGCGATGGCGCACTATGGCAGGCACATCGTGCGCAGATGGCTGCCTGTGCTGCCAAGGCATCGGCCATTTTTCCTGATGCGGGACTGTCCCGGCGCGACCCTTTCGGGTTGCGCCTTGTGGCCCTGACGGCGGCTGTCATGGCGCTGCTGTTTGGCAGTGCAGGGCAGTTGGGGCAGGGGCTGGCTGCACTGGCCCCGGAACGTGAGCGTCAATCCTTTGACAAAACGGTGCCGGATGGTCTGGGATGGGAAGGCTGGGCCGAGCCGCCTGCCTATACGCGCAAGCCGACGATTTACCTGAACAACCTGCCGGAAGGTGCAATACTTGATCTGCCGGAAGGCAGCACGATCAGCTTGCGCCTGTACGGTGAGAATAATGGGGTTATGCAGAATATCGGCACGATTTTTCCCGATGATGCGCCGAATGCGCCACGGTTCCGGGTCGAACGTGACGGTACGCTTAACATTGGCAATCATGGTTTTCGGGTGTCTGTTCGTCCGGATACGCCTCCGCAGATCGTGCTTGGTCCCCCTGCCGGGCGGCGTGCCGACGGACGTTTGATCCAGCCGTTTGCGGCCAGTGATGATTTCGGCGTTACGAAAGGGCAGGCCGTGATTACACTTGATATGGATCGGATCGAACGCCGCCATGGTCTTGTGATTGATCCGGAGCCACGCGAGGCGGTGCAGATCCGGATCCCGCTGCGTAGTACGCGTCCGGAGGTGGAAGGCCAGATAACCGCAGACCTGAAGAAACATGCCTGGGCGAACATGCCGGTACATATCCGTCTGGATGCGCAGGATGGGATCGGGCAGACGGCGCAATCCGATATGCTGGCAATGGAGCTGCCGGGAAGGCGCTTTTTCGATCCGTTTGCAGCCGCGCTGATTGAACTGCGCCGGGATATCCTGTGGAATCGTCAGAATGCCTTAAATTCAGCGCAATTGCTGCGGGCGATTACATGGCAGCCGGAAGGGGTTGTCGATGAGGTAATGCTTGACGACATGCGTGCGATTATTGTCGGGATGGAGGTTCGGGAGCTGTCTGACGCACAACGCGACGCCCTGGCAGAGGCGCTTTGGCGTACAGCGGTATTGCTGGAAGATGGGGGGCTGTCTGATGCATTAGAGCGCATGCAGCGTGCGCAGGAAAAGCTGGCTCAGGCGATGCGGCGTGGAGCATCTCCTGATGAGGTCCGGAATCTGATGGACGAACTGCGCCGGGCGACAGATGATTATCTTGAACGGCTGGCCGAACAGGGTGAGGATCCGGCTGGCCGGTTTGATCGCTCTGAAGTGCAGCAGATGGATGCCGGTCAGATTCAGCAGATGATGGATGATATTCAGCGCCTGATGAATGAAGGCCGCATGGCCGAAGCTCAGGTCCTTCTGGATCAGTTCAACCGCATGATGGAAAATATGCAGGTGCGCCAGTCTGAAGGTAATGGTGAAGGTCAGGGGCAGGGTGGCGGTTCGTCAGGGCGCATGGCTGAAACGCTGCGCGATCAGCGGGATCTGGCGGATCGTGGTTTCCGGCAGATGCAGGATGAATGGCTGGGTCTGGATGGCCAGGAAGACAGTGGCGAAGGCGAAACCGCCGGAGATCTGGCGGATCGGCAATCACAGCTTCGCGATGATCTGGGAATGCAACGCAGTTTTCTGCCCGAACGGGGTACGTCTGAAGGGAATGCCGCAGGTAATGCGATGGACCGTGCCGGTCGTGCCATGCAGGAAGCCGAACGGGCGTTGCGTGATGGGGATATGGCCGGGGCACTAGATCGTCAGGCCGAAACCATCGAGGCACTGCGCGACGGTATCCGGGCGCTTGACTGGGGCGGGCGGCAGGGTGATGAAGAACAGCGACAAGCCGGTGATAACCTGCAGGATGGTGACCGGGGAAACCTGTCCACGGATGGCAGTCCGGCAGGATTGCAGCGGGAAACGCGTGGTCTTGTGTCTCCGGGCCGTGATCCTCTGGGGCGCGCCATGCAGGGTATGGGGGGGGGTATGGTGACCGATGCCCCTCTGGCGGAGGGTGATGACAGCAACAGTCGGGCCCGTGACCTGCAGGATGAAATCCGCCGCCGTCTGGGAGAACGCGACCGGCCACAGGCTGAACGCGACTATCTTGACCGGCTAATTGATCAGTTCTGATTACTCCAGACGGATGATTGTATTTGAATTTGGTCAGAGCCTGACAGACTGACCAGCTGGATGAAGCCAGCTTGCAGAGCTTTGTCCTGATAATTGCACAGGGTCCGGGCAATCCATTGATTACAGGTCAGGATAATATTGAAATGACCATCTGCCGTAACAGACCGATAATGACTGCGATGATCAGAATCCGGCTGATCAGTCTCATTTTCAGGTTCCGGTTTTGATTGTCATTTCCCGAGCGTAATCCTGCCATGACAGGATGCATACCCAAAGGTCTGGTACGCATCCTGTCTGATGATCGTCAGCGGGGGACTTTCAGTCCACGCTGGACAGCGGGCCGGGACAGGAAACGGTCCATCCAACGGCTCACGTTGGGGACCTGATCCCGTCCGGTTTCCTTGATGGCCTCATAGTTGACCTCAATTGTACGGACCCATGGGGCAGTTGTGATATCGGCGATGGAAAATTCGCCAGTAATCCAGTCACGGCCTTCAAGCTGGCGGTTTAGGACCCCCAGCAGGCGACGGGCTTCGCTGTAGTAGCGTTCACGCGGGCGGGGATCTTCGATTTCCTTGCCCTTGTAGCGGTGAAAGAAACCGACCTGACCAAACATCGGTCCGACGCCGCCCATCTGCCACATCAGCCATTGGATGGTGTGATATCGTGCGGCTCCGTCCTTCGGCAGGAATTTGCCGGTCTTATCTGCCAGATAGATCAGAATCGCTCCGGTTTCCCAAATGCCCATTGGTTGTCCGCCGGGGCCATCAGGATCAATCATCGCGGGAATCTTGTTGTTCGGATTCAGTGACAGGAATTCCGGTGTGAACTGGTCTCCGGGCCCGGAAATGTTGATTTTATGGGCTTCATAGTCAAGACTCATCTCTTCCAGTGCGATTGAAGCTTTCAGGCCGTTCGGGGTCCCCAGTGTATAAAGCTGGATGATGTCAGGGCGTTTTGCCGGCCAGCGACGTGTGATCGGAAAATCGGCGAGTGTGGTCATGGTGTCAGGTTTCCCTGTGAATTGTGGGGGGAATGCATTAGGGCAGGCCGCACAGGAATGTGCGAACATCGAAAGGTTAAACGCATGCTCAAAGAGTTCAAGGACTTCATTGCCAAGGGCAATGTCATGGATATGGCGGTCGGTATTATCATTGGTGCCGCTTTTACTGCAATTGTTACCTCGCTTGTTGATGACCTGATCAATCCAGTCATCAGTCTGTTCACGGGTGGGGTGGATTTCTCAAGCCTGAAGCTGGTGATGGGTGAGGGTGATAATGCCGCATCCTTCAACTATGGCAACTTCATCATGGCGGTGATCAACTTCCTGATCGTTGCATGGGTTGTGTTTTTATTGGTTAAATCGGTTAATCGTATCAAGGCTGCCACGGAAGCTGAAGCAGATGCGGCCGAAGAAGAAGTAGCAGCTCCGACCGCCGAGGAACTTTTGGCCGAGATCCGCGACGAATTGCGGGCCCGTCCGAACAGTTGATTTCGGGGAAATGCATGAAACAGGGCCGGAAAGGATCACCTTCCGGCCTTGTCATGTTCAGAGCAGTGATTCTGCTGCAATGCTTTCAATGCCAAGGGCTTCGCCAACCGGGGCTGAGGTCAGTTTGCCCTCATGCGTGGACAGTCCGGCCCGTAGGTGCGGATTATCGTAAATGGCCTGTCGCCAGCCCTTGTCGGCAAGTGACAGGATGAAGGGCAGTGTGGCATTGCCCAGTGCCTGGGTTGAGGTGCGGGATACCGCGCCAGGCATGTTGGCCACGCAGTAATGCACGATTCCGTCAATCTCGTAGATTGGATCCTGATGAGTGGTCGGGCGCGATGTCTCGAAACAGCCGCCCTGATCAATCGCTACATCAACCAATACGGCACCGGGTTTCATGGCCGAAAGCTGTGTACGGCTTATCAGCTTTGGGGCAGCCGCACCGGGAACCAGAACGGCACCAATGATCATATCGGCTGTTGGCAACAGTTCCGCAGTTGCCGCAGCCGTTGCATATTGGGTTGTCAGCCGGCCCATGAAGATATCGTCCAGATAAGATAAACGCGGGATAGAGTGGTCCAGAATGGTTACATTTGCACCCATTCCGGCTGCAACGCGGGCTGCGGCCGTGCCAACAACCCCACCACCGATAATGATGACATTTGCAGGACGCACACCGGGAACGCCGCCCAGCAGAACCCCTTCACCGCCATTGGCCTTTTGCAGGGCCCAGGCCCCGGCCTGCGGGGCCAAACGACCGGCAACTTCCGACATCGGGGCCAGCAGCGGCAGGCTGCCGCGTGCATCGGTCACGGTTTCATAGGCGATTGAGGTGACACCGGAATTCAGCAGGTCACGTGTCTGATCAGGGTCGGGGGCCAGATGCAGATAGGTGAACAATACCTGACCACGACGTAGCATGGCGCGTTCGGGTGCCTGTGGTTCCTTGACCTTTACGATCATTTCGGCGCGGTCGAAAATGGTCTTTGCGTCAGGTGCGATTGTAGCCCCGGCAGCCAGATAGCTGTCATCGTCGTATCCGGAGCCGATCCCGGCACCCGACTGGACCAGAACCTTGTGCCCGCGTGCGATGGCCTCACGCGCGGCATCGGGGCGCAGGCCGACGCGGAATTCCTGTGGTTTTGTCTCTGTCGGGCAACCGATCAGCATTGTATCCTCCTCCTCTGCAATTGGCGTTGTTTCCGCCTTGCCTCATGCTGACACGGATAAGCTGAAAAATCCTGCGGAAGTTAGGGTTCATGTTTTGATCATATTCGAAGAATATTGTGTTAAATAACTATTTAGTGGATGATTATTTTATAATGATCGAGATGAATGCGACAGATCGCCGGATTTTGTCTATCTTGCAAAAGGATGGGCGAATCACGAATGCTGAGCTTGCGGCACGTGTGAACCTGTCGGCATCCGCCTGCCACCGTCGGGTTCAGTCGCTGGAGCAGGCGGGAATGATCCGCAGCTATGCCGCGCTTCTGGACCGGCGAAAGCTGGCGTGCCCGGCAACGGTTTTCGTAGAGATCACACTGTCGGGACAGGCAACCGAATTGCTGGAAGCGTTTGAGCGCGCTGTCCGGTCAATTCCGGATGTGCTGGAATGCCACCTGATGGCAGGTACGGCGGATTATCTGCTGAAGCTGGCGGTAGGGGATACGGATGATTTTGCCCGTATCCACCGGGAACATCTGACCCGCCTTCCCGGTGTGGCACAGATGCATTCGTCATTTGCGCTCAGGACCGTGGTCGAGACCACGGCCCTGCCGCTTTAGCTTACTGATAGGATACAGTCTGCGAATTGGGGTTCAGGTCACGACCGATCGGACCTTCGGCGGAAGCAAGCCGGCCATATTCGAAGGTCAGTGTATCCGGGCCGCCGGCAATGCGCATGACTCCATCCTCATAGGTGATGCGGTTTGCGCTGCGCAATGCGTTGAAAAAGGCATTTTCCTGGCTGCTCCAGCGGCAGGTCTGCCCCGATGTCTGGATTTCCCCGACGATGATTTCCGGCGGTGTCCCTGAGATTGGCGCAACGAAGGAATTACAGCCGGTGCGGCCGGTGATCTGGGTTGGTGACAGGTTCATGGTCGTGTGACGAACGCTCAGGACATCGCCGCCGATGTTGAACAGCACATAATCGCCGGTTGGAACGGTCGTATACGGTTCTGTTGGTGTGGTTGGACCGGGATCGCAGGCAGCAAGCGTAAGTGTTGCGAGTGCGGCAGCGGTTAATTGGCGAAACATGGCAGCGTCTCCGGATTGGGAATGGTACTCATTACAGGCGGGATTGCACCGCCTCGGTTAACGGTCAATTCACTGATATGTCAGCATGGAGGAGTTCTGGCAATCTGATTCGGCCATGAATTGCCATAGTTGGCAGGGGAAACAAGGGGCTGGCAATGACTGAGAACCGGCTGCATGCAATGTTTCTCTTTCCCTGATCCGTTGTAAATTTACCGACATATGTTGCCCTGATAACACATGTTTGGTTGTTCTTTCAGCTGCTTTGCTGTTGCGGTCAGGTGGTCGGGCGCTACTGTCCGGGTCATGTTCGGACTCGATCCCTCCATCTTCTGGCTCAGCTTTGCAATTGCGGTCCTGGCCGGCTTCATAAAGGGGGCGGTTGGTTTTGCCATGCCGATGATCATGGTATCGGCTTTTGCATCGCTGATGCAACCTAAACAGGCCTTGGCTGCGCTAATCCTGCCCACACTGGTCACGAATATGTTGCAGGCGGGACGGCAGGGGGCTGGTGCGGCATGGGGGTCGATCAGGCGGTTTCGCTGGCATATCGCGATGGTCGTGATCTTCATCTTCGTGTCGGCGGGCTTTGTCACCCTGATTCCGCAAAGGGTCATGTACCTGTTACTTGGTGTTCCGATTGTCGGCTTTGCCGTCTGGCAACTGTCGGGACGGCCGCTGGTCCTGTCGGTTCGACATGTGCGCCGGGCAGAAATCATCTCAGGTATTACGGGCGGTTTATACGGTGGAATATCCGGGATCTGGGGGCCGCCGCTGATTGTCTACCTGCTGTCTGTCGGCGCACCCAAGGCAGAACAAATGCGTGTGCAGGGCGTGGTTTTCCTGATTGGGGCCGTGATGCTGTTGCTGGCACATCTGGGTTCGGGGGTGCTGAACGCACAGACCTTGCCGCTGTCGGCAGTGCTGGTTATCCCCGGCCTTGCGGGTATGCTTGCCGGTCTGCATGTCCATGACCGGCTGGATGTCCGTCAGTTTCGTCGCTGGACGTTGCTTTTGCTGGTCCTGTCCGGTCTGAACCTTGTACGGCGCGGACTGGAAAACCTGGCTGGTTGAGACGATCAGGTCGCTTCATATGGGAGACAGAGATGACTGATGCCGCCAAGCTAACCGCTGATCTGATCCGCTGTCCGTCAGTGACGTCGCAGGAGGGTGGTGCGCTGACGCTTCTCGCGGGCTGGCTGACGGCGGCAGGGTTTGAGTGTCACCGTGTGGACCGGAACGGAACGCCGAACCTTTTCGCCCGGTGGGGTGTGAAGGGGGCGGTGCGGACATTTGGTTTTAATGGCCATACGGATGTTGTGCCACCGGGCAATCCGGCCAGCTGGACCTATCCGCCCTTTTCCGGCCATGTCGATGAAGAAGGCATGATCTGGGGGCGGGGGGCGACGGACATGAAGTCTGGTGTGGCGGCCTTTGCTGCTGCTGCGATTGATTTTGTGACCGATACCCCGCCGGATGGTGCCATCATCCTGACTGTTACCGGGGATGAGGAAGGTCCTGCCCATGACGGTACGGTGGCGCTTCTTGACTGGATGCAGGCTGAGGCTGAACGTATGTCGGTCTGTCTTGTCGGTGAGCCATCCAATCCCGAAACCTTCGGTGAGATGATGAAAATCGGCCGACGCGGATCAGTTACATACCGTGTCACAGTGCGTGGAGTACAGGGACATGTTGCCTATCCTCATCGGATCCGGAACCCGCTTCATGCCTTGTGCAGATTTCTGGATGGACTTGCCTCGGCCCCGCTGGACCAGGGGTCCAGGCATTTTGATCCGTCCAGCCTCCAGGTAACAACGGTGGATTGCGGTAATATGGCAACGAATGTTGTCCCTGAAACCGCAACGGCCGTGTTCAATATCCGTTTCAATGACCTGCATACGCCTGCAAGCCTTGATGCGGCTCTGCAGGCACGCGCTGCCGAAATCAGTGTGGAAACCGGGGCAGAGATCATGCTGGTGCCGTCCGTGTCGGGTGAAAGCTTTCTGACGGAACCGGGACCCTTTGTTGATATGGTCCGGAGCATTGTCGAAGCCGAAACCGGCCTTGTCCCGGAACTCTCGACCTCCGGTGGAACATCAGATGCCCGTTTCATCAAGGATCACTGCCCGGTGCTGGAGTTCGGCCTGGTCGGACGCTTCATGCATGAGGTCAATGAACGTGTTCCCTCCGGACAGGTTCGCGCGTTGCAGCGTGTCTATCACCGTATACTTGAGGAATATTTTGCATGAGAGTCGAGCAGACAACCGATCTGAAGATCTGTCATGCTCTGCGAAGAGAAGTCTTCGTCAAGGAACAGGGGGTTCCCGAAGCCGAAGAGATGGATGATCTTGATGCAAAGGCAATACATTTGCTGGGCATGGAGGGTGGCCGGCCCGTGGCAACTGCCCGGGTTTTCATCAATGGCGAAAGTGGTAAGATCGGTCGGGTCTGTGTTCTGCGGGCGGCGCGGGGAACTGGTGCAGGGGGCGCCGTCATGCGCGGCGCAATTGACTTGTTGCGCGAATGCGGGGTTCGCCGGATTAACCTGTCATCGCAAATGCAGGTCTTACCCTTTTATGAAAAACTTGGCTTTGTTGCCTATGGGCCTGAATACTCTGATGCCGGGATCCTGCACCGGGACATGATGCTTGAACTCTGATAGGCGTCGGATAGCGACAGGAAAAGCCGGCTGAGAGGCTGGAGAAAGGGCCTCAATGGCATTGCCGAGCAAGCAGCAGATCCTTGATTGGGTGGCCGACCACCCGGATGCGGCGTCAAAGCGTGATATTGGCAAAGCCTTCGGGATCAGGGGGGCGGAGAAGATCGAACTCAAGCGGCTTCTGAAAGAGCTTGCCGAAGACGGACGGCTGGAACGCCGTCGCAAAAGCTATCGTGATGCCGGACATCTGCCGCCTGTAACCGTGGTGCAGTTGCTGGAACCAGATGCGGATGGAGATCTTTTTGCAAAGCCGATGGAATATCATGGTGATGGGCCGGTGCCACGAATCCTGTATCGGCCCCGTGAAACCGATCCTGTGCTTGGGGCAGGGGACCGGTTCCTTGCCCGCCTGATCGAAGAACGCGATGAGGATCATGATTACATTGCCCGCCTGATTCGCCGTATCGGCGATGTGAAGCATAAGATTGTCGGCATTTTCCGCAAATCTGCCGAGGGAGGACGGATCCTGCCGATTGATAAGGGGTCGGACCGGGAATGGCATGTGCGCGGGGTGGACAGTCAGGGCGCCCGTGATGGTGAACTGGTTGAGGCCGAACAGTCCGGCCCCAAGGGACGGCTTGGCCTGCCTCAGTCCAGAATTGTCGAAAGGCTTGGGGATCCGTCGGCACCACGTGCCGTCAGCCTGATTGCAATTCATCAGCACGGGATTCCGGATGATTTTCCTGATGAAGTGATGATTGAGGCCGATGCGGCCCGTCCGGCACCGGCAACAGGGCGTGAAGATCTGCGCAACCTGCCGTTACTGACCATTGACCCGGCAGATGCCCGGGACCGCGATGATGCGGTTGCCGCAATGTCCGATCCTGATCCGGAAAATCCGGGGGGCATGATCCTATGGGTAGCCATCGCGGATGTCGCCCATTACGTCACACCAGCTGGTGCATTGGACCGGGAGGCCCGCCAGCGGGGGAACTCCACGTATTTTCCGGATCGCGTTGTACCGATGCTGCCGGATATGTTGTCGGGTGATTTGTGCAGTTTGCATGAAAAGGTGGACCGGGCCGTAATTGCCGTGCGCATGCGCATTGATGCGCAGGGTAATAAGATCAGCCATGACTTTCACCGGGGGCTGATGCGTTCGCATGCCAGCCTCAGTTATGAACAGGCGCAGGCTGCCGCCGATGGAAAGGTGGATAATGTGACTGCGGAATTGGTCGATACGGCGATCGGTCCGCTTTGGGATGCGTATGTCCTGCTGAAGAAAGCACGGGGCCGCCGCCAGCCATTGGAACTGGATCTGCCTGAACGCCAGATCGTCCTGGGTGACGATGGGCGGGTGAAGTCGGTCAACTTCAAGGAACGTTTTGACGCCCATAGGCTGATTGAGGAATTCATGGTGCTGGCTAATGTTGCCGCAGCCGAGGAACTGATCCGGTTAAAGCAGCCGCTTCTGTTCCGTGTTCATGAAGAACCCAGTGCTGAAAAGCTGGATGCCCTGCGTGAGGTTGCACAGGCTTCGGGGTTTGTACTGGCCAAAGGGCAGGTCTTGCATACCAGCCATTTGAACCGGCTTCTGTCGCAGGCGGAAGGGTCGGAGTTTGATGAGCTGATCAATATTTCAACCCTGCGTTCGATGGCACAGGCCTATTATCACCCGGAAAATCTGGGTCATTTCGGTTTGGCTCTGAAATCCTATGCGCATTTTACCTCTCCTATCCGGCGCTATTCAGACCTGATTGTGCATCGTGCACTGATCTCGGGCCATGGCTGGGGGGACGGTGGTTTGTCACCCTGGGATATGGAGCATCTGGCTGAAACGGCGACACAGATCTCCAACACCGAACGACGCAGTATGGAGGCCGAACGGGATACGACCGACCGCTATCTGGCAGCCTACCTGGCGGAAAGAGTCGGGTCCGAGATGACTGGCCGGATCAGCGGCGTGCAGAAATTCGGTGCATTCGTAAAGCTTGATGAAACGGGCGCAGACGGTTTGGTGCCGATCCGCGATATCGGAAACGAGTATTTCCATTTTGACCGCGATGCGCAGCTTCTGGTTGGTGCCGATACAGGATTGGAAATCGGAATAGGGCAACGTGTGACGGTACGGCTGGCGGAAGCCAGCCCCCTGACGGGAGGGCTGACTCTGGAACTTCTGGAACTGGATGGTACCCCCGTTGCACGAGGACCCAAGGGCCACCGGGGGCGTTTCCCGCGCCGCCATCCTGCATCAGCCAGGGCCAGGACAAAGACAGCGGCGAAAAAGGCAAAACGTCAACGCCGGCGCTAATCAGGAATCGGTTGTCCAGATGGCCATTTCGGTTCCGCCGGGCTCGCGGAACTGGAAGCGTCGTCCGCCGGGGAAGCTGAAGATCGGTTGGGTGATTTCAACCCCGGCCTCAATGACATGCGCCAGTGCCGCCTCCAGATCGGTTGTTTTCAGAACGACCAGAGGAGGGGCCAGTTCACCGGCAGAAATTCCGCCGGACATCCCCGCATTCGCAAGTTCCTGATATTCTGGGCCGTAATCATTGAATGTCCAGCCAAAAGCGCGGGCAAAGAAATCTTGTGTTGCCTTGATCTCAGGTGATGAAAACTCAATATAATCAATTTTCATGATGAAGCCTCCTGTCTGTCTTGATGGTTATCTGTTTTCCGGTTTAGCGCAAGGATGGAGGGCCGGCGCGTCGGTCACGCAGGTCTTCAACGCCCATGCGCAACCCGGAACCAATACGATGAGCCAGTGCGGACCATGCCGCAGCGGCGTCTTCGGGAAGGGTCCGGCGCAAGGTTTCATCAAACAGCATCAGCCAAGGTGTGAAATGTTCGGCACGAACATCTCCGGCCTGCATATGGGCACGCATAGGGTTGCCGTCATAGCTGCGTTCGAACAAAATTGCACCACGCCAGAAGCGTGCGATCTTTTCCTCGTGTTCGGGCCAGTTGGTGACGTGGTTTGCAAATATCGGGCCAAGCACTTCATGTCGGCGGATGGCGGCGTAGAAAACCTTTACGACGCGGTTGATTTGCTCAGGGGTGACATCAAAACGGGCAAGCGTATCCATAAGGGTTAGTTGGCCTTATGAGGCCGGTTTTGCAAGGCTATGTATTGTCGCATCCGTAATGATCAGGCCTGTCTTGATAAAATGACAAATTCTGCACCTGTCCCTCTAAGGGATTCCTGCGGTGCTTTTATACTCGCAATATTGGCGGTTTGGGCCTGCGGGTTGTTGATTTATGCGATGGCATGGCTGTCGCAAGGCGGTGTGATATACTGTTTCCTGGGGTTATCCTGCCAGCAGCCGGGATCAGCAGCCTGATCTGTGCGATGATTGATCCCATGACCCGGGACGCGATACGGTATCTGAAATGGACCAAAGCGGTCCATTTCCGGAAAAAGGTTACCAAATGGGAAAAGAATTACTGTCTTGGCTGGGCCTTCAGCCTTGATCCTGATTTGGTTCCCGCCGGAATATATTCTCATCCGTGGTCTGAGACCCTTTCGGGGTGTGCAGAACCATCAGTCCCGCCAGCGTAATCGCGATAATTCCAATCCAGCCGGGCAGGCCGGGCAGGGTAGCGAATAACACGAGATCGAACAGGACAGCCCAGACCAGTCCGGTAAAGTCAAAAGGGGCAAGAACGGAGACCGGCGCACGGGCGATGGCTTCGGTTGCCGCAATGTGGGACAACCCGCCAAGAAGACCGACCCCGGCCAGTATGGCTGTGGTTTCCAGATCAACCGGAAGCCAGCCAAAGGGCAGGGTTGCCAGCCCGACCAGAGTAGTGAACAGGGCAAAATAGAAAGAAATCGTTGTGGGGCTTTCGGTCCTGGTCATGGTTTTGACGTATACACGGTAAAGAGCAGTCAATCCGGCAAATCCCAGCCCGGCTGCAACACCGATCATGGTGCCTTCGCCCGGCATGGTCAGACCCTCCCACAGCATGGCGATGACTCCCGCAAAACCAATTGCGACAGCCATAATCAGTCGCAGTGGAATGGCTTCGTGCAGGAATAATGCGGCGGCAGGAAGCACCAGAACAGGCCCCAGAAAACCAAGCGCTTCTGCATGTGCAACAGGCAGATATGTCAATGAAATGAATGACAGCCCCATGGCAGCTGCGCCCATGATGCCGCGCAAAAGATGTGCTCCGGGGCGGGAGGTCCTGAATGCGCTTGGAAAATCATTGCGTAATGCCATGTAGATACAGATTGGACCCATGGCGATAGCGGATCGCCAGAAGATGATCTGTCCCAGTGCGGCCTTGTCGGAAATTTCTCTGACAAGGGCAGACATGGCGGTGATCAGGAAGGCTGCGACAAGACGCAACCAGATCCCGCTATTCTGGTTGTCCATGCCGGTGACTTGCATAACCATACCCTTGGGCTTGATGTGAATATCAGGTGTACTTGCGATGTTATCGCTAACATATGATTCAGACAAGCTGTGCTCCTGTGGCATCAGCCGGGAGGTTGGCCCCTGTTTGACCTTGCCTGCATTGGCTGTTAGCCAATTTTTTACCGGTCGCAGTTCACCCGGATAAAACAGGAGCCAGACATGCCGCACTATACCGATGGCCTGACCCAGCTTGGTCAGAAAACTTCCTTGCCTTCCGGTCCGGATGAGGCGGTTCTGGAACGTGTGGCGAATCCCCAAAAGGGCGAAGCCTATGTTATCCGCTTTACACAACCGGAATTTACCAGCCTTTGCCCAATGACGGGGCAGCCCGATTTTGCCCATCTGGTCATTGATTATGTGCCAGGTGACTGGCTGATCGAGTCGAAATCTCTGAAACTGTTTCTGGGCAGCTTTCGCAACCATGGCGCATTTCATGAAGACTGTACCGTAACCATTGGCAAGCGGTTGGTGGAAAGCCTCTTTCCACATTGGTTGCGGATTGGGGGGTACTGGTATCCGCGCGGTGGAATGCCGATTGATGTCTTTTGGCAGACTGGCTTGGTACCAGATGGTGTCTGGCTGCCTGATCAGGGTGTTGCGTCTTATCGTGGACGTGGTTGAGGCAGGCAATCAGCGCCAGACACGCCACAGGCTGAAGGCCGCATCGGACAGATCGCCCAGCCGTGCGAATATATGTTCGCGTGCAAGACCGGTATCGGGTTGGGCTCCGATATCGTCCAGTCGGTTCAGTAACTGCATCAGACGACGGCGATGGGTGCCGGTTGCCAGCTGGATGGGGTCGGCAATTATTCCGGCAAATGTTGTCACCAGCGATGCGAGCACTGTTAATACAAGACCGGTCATAATAACCTGCCATGGTGACAGCTCAATGGGGAAGGCCCAGTACCATGCCTGCCCCAGCCGGTTACCCAGCAGGAATTCCTCGACTGCGGTACTATGAGCACGGAACTCAGCCAGTGGTCCGGCAAGCGAAATGATCCCCGGAGTTGCACGGTTGAACAGAAGGAACCCAGCGATCAGCACCAGAAGGGAGGTGGCTATGTCGGCCACTGCATTGCGGGTCTCGGTATGACTGGCAATATCATGCCGGATTGTTCCGACCGGGGCAGATGGGCCTATTCCCATAGTGCCCAGCCTTGTCGTGAAAGCGATCAGCTCTTCCTGGATCAGGCGTGATACATCGGATACAAGGAATATTTGCCGGCTTTTTAGCCATGCACTTGGTTTTCTTGCTCCGGCCAGTGATAGTAATGATCCGGAAAGCCGGGCAGTAAGAAAGATCGGTGATAAGGCGACATTGATCGGTGCTCGCAGCAGATCCCATCCAATGGCCGCGCGATGCAGAGCAAGCGTGCCGCGAATACCATAATGGCAACGGACAAAATGCGCGACCTCTGCCTGTCGGGCTGCGGTAATATTGTTGTGGATGATATCAGTCATGATGATTGGGATATACCGGGATCAGAACTGCATTCAAAATTGGACACTCGTGGTTCCTGATGCAAGCCATGTGTTGGCACTATATCAGGATGGCTATGTGTAAAGTTCTATAACTTCAATAATATGCGAAAATAAGCCATTTAGATTGAATTCTTGGTTTTGTGATGTGGGTAATTAGGGCTAATACTGCGTTCGAGTTATATTGCGCGAGTACCTATGTCTAAAGAGAGCAATGATCAAAAAGTCACCTTGAGCGAAGCTGAGAAAACTGCGCGACGGGAGAAAAACGCCGTCAATCGCGCCCGGAGAGAGGCCAACGCTGCTGCAAGGGCCAAAAAGGAGGCCAGAAAGGCTGCCCGCAAGGCTGAATCCGGTAAAGGGCAGGACAAAAAAGTAAAGAAACCGGGTCAAAAAGTGGGGAAGCAGAACCCGAAACCTGCCCAACAGGCCAGAAAACGGGATAGTGCAGACAATATAGACAAAACGCGTCCGCGTGATACCGTTTTCAACATCATGATTGTCGCTCAGGCTGGCCGGCTGGAATATGAGGCTGCGCTGTTTGCCGAATCCCTGCGAGCACAATCGCCTGAATGGAAGGGGCGCCTGATTGTTGCCGAACCACTTGCTGAAGGCAGGTGGTCGGGTCACCAGACGCAGATTTCTGATGCGGCCCGGGCTGTCCTTGAAGCGCGCGGTGCTGAAATTCTGCCCTTCACGGCTCGCCATTTTGGTGCTGATTACCCCTTTGGCAACAAAATTGAGGCTCTTTCTGTCTTGCCGGATCATGAAAACTTCATCTTCTTTGATACGGATACACTGATCATGGGGCCGATTGAGACAGTTGGTTTTGATTTCTCGCATCCCGCGGCATCAATGCGGCGTGAGGGTACATGGCCCAAGCCCCCGCTTTACGGACCGGGCTATGCGGATATCTGGAAGTCGCTTTATGACCGCTTTGACCTGGACTTCGATTCTTCTCTGGATCTCAGCCAGCCGGATGAGCATTGGGAACGTTATCTGTACTTTAATGCCGGGTGGTTCTTTGGCTCCGATCCGGGCAAATTTCACAGGGCGTTCCAGGAATGGGCCTGTGCCATACGGAATGAACCTGGTGATGAGCTTGCATCGCAGGATCTGGACCCATGGCTGGATCAGATTACGCTGCCTTTGGTGATCCACAGCCTTGGAGGTGGCAGGCCTGGTCTGGAATTGGCCGGGCTGGATGGTGGTATTACATGTCACTGGCGGAATCTGCCGTTGCTTTATGCTCGTGAAAGTGATCGGGCGGTCGATGTGCTGGAAAATGCTGCGGCGGCCCCCGATGTGAAGCGTTTGCTGCAAGGATGGGAACCTGCTCTGCGGTTGATATACCAGAAACATGGCCGCAGAAGCCTGCGCCCGGTTATTGATCGGGAACATCTGCCGGTTCGGGAACAGCCTGTCCGCAAGCAGATCAAGCGTGCAGGCTGGTGGCTGACCTGATCTCTGCCTGAACATCCCGCCCTGTCATAATGTCCGGGCGGGATAAGGATAGATTTTACCTTGTGGGGCTGGTGGCCTCAGCCGTTCGCAGGCAGGGCCTTGTTACAGCGTTCGCATGTACCGGGATGGGCATGTGTCCCGACATCGGGCAGGATTTTCCAGCAACGTTGGCATTTTTCGCCTTCGGCCTTTTCAAAGACAACACCAATATTGGGGACTTCCGGGAAGCGGAAAGCTTCGTCGGGGATTGGGTCTGGGGTCAGGGTCAGGTCTGAGGTAATGCAGATATCGGCAAACCGGATGCTGCCGAGGGCGTTCAGCATTTCCGGGTCGCGGACATGTACAACCGGCGCAGCTTCCAGCGAGGCTCCGATGGTCTTGTCAGTCCGCTTGACTTCCAATGCGGCGGTAACGACACGGCGGGCGCGGCGGATTGCTTCCCATTTGACTGCCAGCGGCTCGTTCAGCCAGTCAGCAGGCGTTTCCGGGAAATCATGCAGGTGTACGCTGTCATCCTGATTGGGGAAGCGTGACAGCCAGACATCTTCCATTGTGAATGGCAGGATCGGAGCCAGCCATGTTACCAGCCGGTGGAACAGGATATCCAGCACTGTCCGCGCGGAGCACCGCCGGATATCGTCCGGTGTGTCGCAATACAGGCTGTCTTTGCGGATATCAAAATAGAAGGCAGACAGGTCGACCGTACAGAATTGAAACAATGTCTGGAAAACACCCTGGAAGTCGTAGGCATTATAGCCCTGTCGGACCTTGTGATCCAGTTCTGCCAGCCGGTGGAGGACCCATTGCTCCAGTTCCGGCATGTCAGTAGGTGCGACACGTTCGGCATCCGTGAAGCCCGCCAGATTGCCCAGCATGAAGCGCAGTGTGTTACGCAAGCGGCGATAACTGTCTGCCGTGCCTTTCAGGATCTCCGGCCCGATGCGCTGATCAGCGGTATAATCCACCTGTGCTACCCAGAGCCGCAGGATATCGGCACCATATTGCTTGATGACTTTGGCCGGGACGATGGTATTGCCCAGTGATTTGGACATTTTCATGCCCTTCTCGTCCAGCGTGAAGCCATGGGTCAGTACGCCCCGGTAAGGTGCGCGGCCCCTGGTTGCCGACGCTTGCAGCAGCGAACTGTGGAACCAGCCACGATGCTGGTCGGTGCCTTCCAGATAGAGATCCGCAATCCCGTCCGCAGCACCATCCGCCCGGTCGCGGATCACGAAAGCATGGGTTGAGCCGGAATCGAACCACACATCCAGCACGTCCATGACCTGATCGTAATCGTTGGGGTTCACGATCCCGTCCAGCATCTGTTGCTTGAAGCCGTCTCGATACCAGATATCGGCGCCCTCTGTCTCGAACGCCTCGACGATGCGCTTGTTGACGCGGGAATCGCGCAGCAGGAAATCGGCATCTGTGGGCTTTGCACCCTTCTTCACGAAGCTGGTCAGCGGCACCCCCCAAGCGCGCTGGCGCGACAGCACCCAGTCGGGGCGGTTTTCCACCATGCTGAAAATGCGGTTCCGGCCTGTCTGTGGGGTCCATTTGACCAGCTCGTCGATACTGGTCAGGGCGCGTTGGCGGATGGTCCTGCCATATTCGTCCATGCCGTCATCCAGGTCACGGTCGATGGCGGCGAACCATTGCGGCGTATTACGATAGATCAGCGGCGCTTTGGAGCGCCAGCTATGCGGATAGCTGTGCTTGATCTTGCCCTTGGCGAGCAGCTTGCCCGCCCATGCAAGGTTCTTGATGACGCTGACATTGGCCGGGCCGTCCTTGCCGTCCGGCTGAATGATTGCCTCGCCCCCGAAGATCGGCAGGTCCTTGCGATAGGAGCCGTCGGGTTCGACATTATAGGTCATCGGCAGGCCGTGTTTCAGCCCAAGTTGATAGTCGTCGTCACCATGGCTGGGCGCGGTATGCACAAAGCCTGTGCCCGCGTCGTCGGTGACATGATCGCCGGGCAGCATGGGGACGTCGTAATCCCACTCGCTATTTGCGCATTCGACGCCGCGGAAGGGATGAGCAAGGGTCAGACCTTCCAGTTCAGATGTTGCCACATCGCGCAGGCGCTTATGGTTTTCGACCTTCGCCGCCTGCATTACGGCTTCGGCCAGTGCATCGGCCAGCACCAGTTTTTCTCCGGGCTGTGTGGTCGTGTTTTCTGCAACTTTGCTGACTTCATACAGGCCGTAGGAGATTTCAGTGTTAAAGGCGACGGCGCGGTTCTGGGGAATGGTCCACGGCGTTGTGGTCCAGATGACCACCGAAGCACCATCAAGCGCATTGCCAACTGGCGTGAACCGCACCCAGATCGTATGACTGGTGTGGTCGTGATATTCAACCTCTGCCTCTGCCAAGGCGGTCTTTTCGACCGGCGACCACATCACCGGCTTGGACCCCTGATACAGCGAGCCGTTCATCAGCAGTTTCATGAACTCCTCGGCGATGACCGCCTCGGCGTGATAGTTCATGGTCAGATAGGGATCATCCCATTTGCCGGTGATGCCAAGGCGCTTGAACTCGTCCCGTTGGATATCGACCCAATGTTCGGCGAAGCGGCGGCATTCCTGGCGGAACTCGACGGTATCCACCGTGTCCTTGTCGACGCCCTTCTGGCGATACTGTTCCTCGATCTTCCATTCGATGGGCAACCCGTGACAGTCCCAGCCGGGAACGTAACGCGCATCGTGGCCCATCATCTGCTGGGACCGGGTGATGAAATCCTTCAGCACTTTGTTCAGTGCGTGGCCGATATGCAGGTTGCCATTCGCATAGGGAGGACCGTCGTGCAGGATGAAGGGCTTGCGGTCCGCTGCGCGTGCACGCAGTCTCTCATAGATATTCAGTTGTGCCCAGCGTTCCAGCCATTCAGGTTCGCGTTGTGGAAGACCAGCACGCATCGGGAAATCGGTCTGAGGCAGAAAAATTGTGTCACGGTAGTCGGGGGTAGAGGTGTCGCTCATCAGCGGGAATCCTTCGGGGTAAGATCAGGCACGCAAAATCCCGGCGGCGCGGAACCCCTACGCCGCCGGGCGGATAATTCGTATGATCCGGCCCGTTCTGAACATGAAGGCGGTTATAGAAAGCACAGCGGGGGGCCGCAAGCGGACATGACAGGGAATATCCGGTAAATGACAATACAGGTCCGGGCAGGTTGTCCGGGTGATACAGACTATCAGCCTTTTGCAGGAACCAGCGTATATTCGTCCTGGAAGCGACCCAGATAGTCCAGCATCGGGCCGGCCGCCCGCCATTGCTTGAACAGGCTTTTGCTCAAGTCGCGCCGTTTGGGCCTGTGGCGGCGGCCCAAAGAGGTGCCATGTGGTGCTTCCGGGAAAAATACGGGCAGGATGCGGGCATAGTCCTGACGCAGGCGCATGGGGATGCGGCCATCGGCGCTGTCCAGCCATGGCTTGTGCGGGCCGATGAAATGGATGATGCAAGGATCGGCCGCCGACATCAGATGCGCTGAAGACCAAGTGAACTGCCAGTTCCACAGGGGGCTGATTTCGGCCCAGTCTCCGTACAGCACCCCGTTCATCAATGCCTGATCCCGGCCCAGGCCCTCAAGGTGGTGACGGGTAAATTCCATTGCTTTCGCGGTCAGCCCCTTTTCAGCCCATGTTCCGGTGTCGATCATGACCACTCCGGCGTTGAAATAGGGTGCCACAGGCCAGCCCAGCTTGCGAAATTCCCTTACCCGGCGCTTGGGTGTCCGCCATTGCTGATTGTCACGCACGGCCGCGACCGCATGGCCCAGCATATCCGCACGAAGAAGTTGACCCGGATCGCCGCGCTCAAAAAACACATCACTGTCGAGGACAAGGATACGGCGATAGATGCTATGCATGGCGCGTGCCAGAAACAGTTCCATATAGGTTGCAATGGACCGGCGGGCATCGACCGGCAGCGCGTCAAGGATTGCATTGTCCACTGCAGCAACATGACCAATACCGGCATCGTGCAGGAAGGTGGGCAGGGATAATGGCTCCGGTCCGCCGATCAATACATCATAACTGCGCTCTCCGGTTGCCAGCTGCAGTGCTGCGACGGCGGCATAGGGCAGGTAGGTCGCATCGCAGGCCACAATAACCGCGACATCGTGTTGTGGTGTAAAATCACCACTGAATTGGGGTTGATTGGTCATCGGTTTTCTTGTGGTTGCTTTCCGGATGGAGGGTGCCGGATTGTCACCTATGACCGTGGACAGTAGAGCGGAAGGCAATGATTGGTAAGGGGCGTATCATGAAGTCCGAAGTTATTTGGCAGCGTGTCGAGGGTATGCTGATTTTCCTGACCGGTATCTGGGTTTATAACAGCCTTGGCGGGAATATGCCCTGGTGGTTGTCATTGCCGGTTTTCTTTGCCCCGGATCTGGTACTTGTGGCCTATATTGCAGGGCCGCGTATCGGGGCTTTTGGATATAATGCATGCATTTTTATGGCTTGGGATTGGTATTGCTGATGTTGGGGAGTGTGACCGGGCATGTGCTGTTGCTGCAGCTTGGTGCGCTGTGGTTTGCCCATTCCGGTTTTGACCGTATGCTGGGCTATGGGCTGAAAACCCCGCAAGGGTTGCACCACACCCACCTGAGTCTGATCGGCAGTACAGGTTAAGGCGTATTCTTGCCCCGCGCGGGCGTTTCGGATAACCGGGGCAAAACCCTGCTGATAAAGGCCCACCCCATGCGTCTGTCGCGTTATTTCCTGCCCGTCCTGAAGGAAGACCCCAAGGAGGCTCAGATCGTCAGTCACCGGTTGATGTTGCGTGCCGGGATGATCAAGCAGCAATCGGCGGGGATCTATTCCTGGTTGCCGCTGGGGCAGAAGGTTCTGCGCCGGATTGAGCAGATCGTGCATGAGGAACAGCAGCGCGCAGGTCATATCCCGGTGCTGATGCCGACACTGCAATCGGCTGATTTATGGCGTGAATCCGGTCGTTATGATGCTTATGGTGAGGAACTTCTGCGTATTACCGACCGTCATAAGCGTGATATGCTTTATGGTCCGACGAATGAGGAAATGATCACCGATATTTTCCGTTCCCATGTGAACAGCTACAAGGATCTGCCACTGACGCTCTATCAAACTCAGTGGAAGTTCCGTGATGAGATCCGTCCCCGTTTCGGCGTCATGCGCGGCCGTGAATTCCTGATGAAGGACGGTTATAATTTCGACCTGACCCGCGAGGCGGCGCTGCACGCTTATAACCGGCATCTGGTCAGCTATCTGCGGACCTATGAACGCATGGGGCTGCAAGCCATTCCGATGCGTGCCGATAGTGGCCCCATCGGTGGTGATAACACGCATGAATTTCTGGTATTAGCGGATACGGGCGAATCCGAAGTCTTCTATGACAGCGAGATTACCGACCTGAAATTCGGTGACCGCCAGATTGACTATGATAGTGTCGCTGAATGTCAGGCCGTGCTGGAAGAGTTCACCAGCCGCTATGCCCGTACCGATGAAACCCATGATCCGGCATTGTTCGATCAGATCCCCGGGGAGCGCCGCCGTACCGCACGGGGGATTGAGGTTGGCCAGATCTTCTATTTCGGGACCAAATACTCCGGACCTATGGGTGCGACTGTCGTTGGTCCGGATGGACAGCGTGTGCCGGTACACATGGGCAGTCACGGGATCGGCGTTTCGCGTCTGGCCGGGGCCATCGTCGAAGCGAACCATGATGATAAGGGTATTATCTGGCCTGAGGGAGTAACCCCGTTCCATGTCGGTATCGTCAACCTGAAACAGGGAGATGTCACTGTCGATGCGGCTTGCGAGGCACTTTACAGTGATCTCACGGCCAGAGGATTTGATGTCTTGTATGATGACCGCGATGAACGGGCCGGAGCAAAATTTGCCACGATGGATCTGATCGGTTTGCCATGGCGGATCACCGTTGGTCCACGTGGGTTGAAGTCAAACATGGTCGAACTGACCTCTCGCCGGACGGGCGAATCCGAAGAACTGTCTCCGGCAGATGCCATGATCAGGCTGGAACAGACTTATCAGCCGGTATTTGATGCGGCGAAACAGGGCGCTTAGGCTCCAGGCACATTGATTTCGTGCACTTGCCGTGGTGCAGGCTGCGAACGATGAGTAACCTTTCTGGTTGACGGCTGAACAGATGGAGCGTCTGAAGCCGTTCTTTCCCAAGAGCCATGGCAAGCCCCGCGTTGATGATCGCCGTGTGTTGAGCGGCATAATCTTCATCACTCGCAATGGGTTGCGATGGTGCGATGCGCCGAGGGAATACGGCCCGGCAAAGACGCTCTACAACCGCTGGAAGCGCTGGAGCGAGAACGGCGTCTTTGCCCGGATGATGGACGGTCTGGCCGCTGAGAACGCCGAACACAAGACGATTATGATCGACGCGACCTATCTGAAAGCGCACCGCACGGCCTCCAGCCTGGCGGTGAAAAAGGGGGACGTGCTCGCCAGATAGGGCGAACCAAGGGCGGTATGAACACCAAGCTGCATGCTGTCACCGACGCAAAAGGCCGGCCGATCCAGTTCTTCATGTCGGCCGGGCAAGTGAGCGACTACACCGGCGCGGCGGCGCTGCTGGGCAGTTTGCCAGAGGCCGGCTGGATGCTCGCGGACAGGGGCTATGACGCCGACTGGTTCCGAGAAGCATTGAAAGAC
>JBKEAB010000065.1:0-1968 GCA_047971845.1 Paracoccus sp. (in: a-proteobacteria)
CCTGACAGATCAGATCAACTACAATATCGATCGCCCTGTTATAGAGATCGATGAACTGTTCGAGGGTGACGATGATGTCGTGATCAATCCCACGAATGCCCAAGGCGCAGCATGGCTTGCGAAAATTATCGAATACAACCTTGACCCGGAAAAGGAATTTGTCCGGGAAAAATGGCGTCGTCAGGCTACCGGAACGTTCCTCGTCATTGCCGGTCTGACCGAGTGCGCGGCGGGGGTTCTTGGAATTCTTGGCGGCGCTGGCACCGGCGGCGTCGCCGTTCCGGTTGGTATGGCTGTTACAACTGCGGGCTACAACGCGCTGGAGCAGGGCATCCGCATGGTCAGCAGCGCTGATCCTATGAACCATAGCACCTATCTTGACCGGGCAGTCGGCAGTCTGGGTGACTTTGTCGGCGGAGAGGGCGGAAAACGCGATGCCGCCGGTCTTTGGGGGGTGTTCCAGCTTGCGGCCGGCATGGGGGGCGGAGCCTATCTGGCCCGCACGACCCTTGTAGGAACTGCGAAGCAGAGCGTGATGGGCGCGCGCAGTCTCAATCATGTCGTCCCGACCAGGGCACTCTTTCACAGCCTGACCATCGACGGAGTGCGCCTTCTGAAGAACGGCGTTGGCGTGACAATGAAGCATCTGCCATCTGGCAGGGGGATTCTGGTCAGGCTTCCTGACGGCGGTAAGTTCCTGATTTCCGCCGGAGATAATCTGTTGAGGGTAATGCTGCGCGCCCGCATTGCCCTGCCGCAGTCGTTGATGCGCCGCGTTGCGCTTCTGAAAGTCGATGCGGATCCGGTGCGAAAGCTGACAGGACCTGCATCCCAGACCCATGCTGCCGAGATAGAGGCGATGAAACAGGCAATTCTGGATGCCGGCGGTGAGATTCCTCCTAGGGTTGGCGCACTGGCCTATATGCCTCGTTCTGGCCGAGGTGGGACGTTGATAATAGATCCAGATGCTTCTTATTCAGCATGGCTGCATGAATATCAGCACTTTCTTGATGACCAAGCGAAGGGGTTTCCGGGCGTGCCCGCGCTGATGTCTGACCGCGCAGGTCGGTATGCGATGGAGCATGCTGCCTATGCGAAAGAGATTAATTATGTGCGAGGCCTACGAAACATTCCTGAATCTCAGAAGGCGGAAGTCATCAAGGAGCTAAAAGCCCTTGAGGGGCGTGAGTATATGACAATCTTTAGCCCGGAAAGGTTGCGCTGATGAATTCTCTGAATGAAGAAACCTATAAGGGTTATCCGTTTGATTGGCTGTATGAGCGGACAGGTAATCCCGACGACAGGGCCAGTGACGTGTTTTTTATGTTAATTGAAATGGCGCGTCAGGGGCTTGAGAATCGCGACGCCCTAGATAGGGCGATAGAACGCATTGGAGTGCATATGACGCTTGGAAGCCCTTTTCCACCTATGATTGGTCAGGTTGCGCTAGAGAAATTGCGGGATTCAAAAGACGCGGAAGTATGGCAAAAACTTGTCAATCATGCAAACAACTGGGATGTTGATCGGCAAATGAATTTTTTTGATCTGATTGCACCACTTGATAATAAAGTGGATGACCGGATTCTGTATCGACAGATCCAGCTTCACGAACTGGTCGAGAAATATGGATTCGTTCCAAAATTTGAGGTGCTGGAGTCTGACTTTATGCCGGGCTACCCTCAATATTATCCTGCTGATATGTAGCACTATTTCGATAGGCGGATTGGTTTTCCGATTTGCCGCAAGCACAACAGCAACCATGGGAAAATCTGTTCGGGGGAGGGGTTTTGGACAGAGCCAGATATGTGCAACGAGGTCCCCTCAATATAGCCTATACTGGGTCATGAATGAGTGCATGTGAACGGATGTACTTTTCAGCATGCGATTGCGGAGCGTCGCGATAACATCTCCGCCTGTCAGCGATAACAGGACTCAACCCAGGCGAGCGTGTGCCTCATCTGTTCGGCA
>JBKEAB010000066.1:0-7472 GCA_047971845.1 Paracoccus sp. (in: a-proteobacteria)
AAGATGCCCTTGTCGCTCCACCGTTTTCAACGGTTGTAGAGCGTCTTATGCGGCCCATAGGCTGCAGGGACATCGCGCCAACGTAAACCATGCGATTGATGAAGATAATCCCGCTCAGCACACGACGGTCATCAACGTGCGGTTTGCCGTGGGACTTCGGAAAGCAGGGCTCAAGGTGCACCATCTGTGCGTCGCTCAACCAGAAAAGATCGGACATGTTCACCGCTCGCTTTTCGAGCCGTGAATCACGCCGATAGACGGAAATCAATGGGGCAGGTGATACTAAAACCATATGGGTCTGAAGTTCAGAGATTTTGAGAAGTCAGGTTGGGCAACCTGAAAGTTCACCCCAGATGCGAAGGTAAAATCAGCCCGCGCAGGATTTCAGCCGCAGGCATTGGGCGTTTCCCGGCACGTTGTGCTTCGATCACTTCAATTGCGCCGGTACCACAAGCAATATGAAAACCATCCAGGACCTCTCCGGGTGTTCCGGAACCTTCGGATAATCGGGACCGCAAGAGTTTTACCCTCTCGCCGGCAATATCACACCAAGCCCCCGGAAAGGGGGAAAGGCCACGGATCAGGTGGTCCACTTCGGCAGCTGGACGTGTCCAATTAATCCGGGCTTCTGTCTTGTCGATCTTGGCAGCATATGTAACGCCAGTTTTCGGCTGGGGAATGGCAGGCAAGGAAGGTATCTGTGTCATGATATCGGCAATCAGTCCGGCACCTATCCTGGCCAGCCGGTCATGCAGATTGGCAGTCGTGTCATCAGGCCCGATAGAAGTCCGCATTTCAGCCAGAACCGGGCCGGTATCGAGACCGGCTTCCATTTGCATGATGCTGATCCCTGTTTCCAGATCTCCAGCCATGATCGCACGATGAATTGGTGCAGCCCCACGCCAGCGCGGCAGGATTGATGCATGGATATTCACACAGCCAAACCGTGGGGCATCCAGAACCTGTTGTGGCAAAAGAAGACCATAGGCGACAATGATGGCGATATCGGCATTCAGGGCCGCAAATGCTGCCCGCTCGGTTTCATCTTTCAGAGATTGTGGGTGCCGGACCTCAATTCCCAGGGATTCTGCGGCCTGCTGTACAGGTGAAGGACGCTTCTTCTGGCCACGACCGGATTCACGAGGCGGCTGCGTATAAACAGCAATAACGTCATGTGCGGCCGCTATGGCTTTAAGTGCCGGGACGGAGAAATCGGGGGTACCCATGAAAACTACCCGCATCGCGCCCTCTCTCATTCTGGTTCATATATCCTGTGGGCATCCGGGGCGCAAAGCCTCCGACAACCTATCTGCGCCGTGTCAATTTGGCTGATTTCGTGATCAGCATTTTCCGTTTCAGTGCCGAAAGATGGTCAATATACAGTTTACCGTTCAGGTGGTCGATCTGATGCTGAACCGAAGTGGCCCAAAGTCCGACAAAATCCCGATCTTCGACATTGGCCTGGTCATTTAGAAACCGCACTGTAACGGCGCGTGGCCGATTGATGCGGGCTGAGACACCGGGAAGGTTCGGGCTTGCTTCCTCATAATCGCGGAGCTGTACGGAGGCATGCAGAATTTCGGGATTGGCCATCCGTATTGCCTGCCCGCGTTTATCCGATGCATCGACGACTGCCAGCCGCAGCATGATCCCGATCTGTGATGCGGCAAGGCCAACGCCGGGCATCGCATCCATTGTGTCGATCATATCGTCCCAGATCATCTGAATGGCTTCGGTCACCGTATCGACCGGCTGGGCGGGTATATGCAATCGCCTGTCGGAATAAGGCAGGAAGGGACGTATCGTCATGCCGGGCTACCCACCCGATCTGAGAACGTGGCCGGATGTGGCCAGATGTTTTGTCAGCATGTCCAGAGGCCGGATGGGACGGGAGACATGATCGCCGTTACAATTCGGACAGGTTCCGCCAAGTACATCATTTACACAATCCGGGCAGAGGAGGCGTTCGAATCTGCTGATCATCGCTTCCGCCCCTGACGGCAGATTGCAATTGCAGAATTCGCAATCTGGGCGAAATTCCGGCATGTCAGACCTGATCCCGGGCGCGATCACGTTTCAGCTTGACCATCTTGCGTGTGATCATCTGACGGCGCATGGCGCTGATATGGTCGATGAACAGCACCCCGTCGAGGTGGTCGATCTCATGTTGGGCGCAAGTAGCCCAAAGCCCGTCAAACTCTTCTTCATGTTGTGCTCCATCCAGTCCCAGCCAACTGACCCGAACCTGTTTCGGCCGGGTGACTTCGGCATATTGCTCGGGGATTGACAGGCAACCTTCCTCGTAGACATTCTGCTCCTCTGATTCCCAGGTTATTTCCGGGTTTATCAGGACCATGGGGCGGGGTTCCGTCTCAGGATCTCGCTGTGCATCCATGACAAACATCCGATATAATATGCCAACCTGCGGGGCTGCCAGACCAATGCCGGGGGCATCATACATGGTGGCGAGCATATCGGCAGCCAGCGTCTCGATATCCGGAGAAATGCGGGCGATGGGGGTGCAGGCCTTCTTCAGGCGCGGATCGGGATGGATAAGGATCTGGCGAATTGTCATTCCTGTGATCTAGGGCAAGGCTTGGCGCGGCGCAATAAGCGGCCTATCCATGGACCGAAAAGGAGGCCCATATGACCACCCAGTATGATTTCGACGAAATTATCGAACGCCGCGGGACCAATTGCAACAAATGGGACGATATGGAGGCAATCTATGGTGTTCGGGCGGAAGATGGGCTGGCCATGTGGGTTGCGGATATGGATTTCCGCCCCCCGGCTTCTGTCCAGCGGACAATCGAAGGGCTTGTCGCCCACGGGATCTATGGCTATCCGGCGCAAAACCCCGGCTATCTTCCGGCAATCCAGTGGTGGATGCAGACGCGCCACGGCTGGAAGGTTGATTCTGACTGGATCCTGACGGTGCACGGGCTTGTGAATGGGACTGCGCTTGCCGTCGATGCCTTCACGCAACCGGGCGACAGGGTCATCCTGATGACCCCGGTTTATCATGCTTTTTCCCGTATTATCCGTGCGCAGGGACGTGAGGTGGCAGAGTTCCCCCTGACCTCTGGTCAGGGAGGTTATGTTTTTGACTGGGATGGCTGGGCAACGCTACTGACTGGAGGGGAAAAGATGCTGATCCTGTGCAGCCCCCACAATCCCGGTGGCCGGGTCTGGACCACTACGGAACTGCGTGAAGTTGCCGATTTTTGCATCAAGCATGATCTGATTCTCGTCAGCGATGAAATTCACCATGATCTGGTCATGCCCGGCCACCAGCATTCCGTCATGGCCCTTGCTGCACCAGATATCTCTGATCGGCTGATTACGCTAACGGCTGCGACAAAGACCTTCAATCTGGCCGGGGCACATGTTGGGAATGCAATTATTGCCGATCCGAAGCTGCGGGCTGCTTACCGGCAGAGGCTACTGGGGTTGGGACTGTCCACCGGCATGTTTGGTACGGATATGGTCATGGCAGCCTATTCGCCGGAAGGTGCCGGATGGCTGGATGCCCTTTTGCCCTATCTGGACGAGAACCGGCAGCTGTTTGACAATGGGCTCAATGCAATTCCCGGCCTGTGCTCCATGCCGCTGGCCGCAACCTATCTGTCATGGGTTGATTTTTCGGGCACGGGCATGACTGCGGATGAAGTCAGGGCTCGAATTGCAAGAGTTGCGAAGATTGCTGCGAATGCCGGTGAAACCTTTGGTCTGGGTGGTGAAAATTTCATGCGCTTCAATATCGCAACACCGCGTGCCAATGTTGAAGCAGCCGTTAGGCGCATGCAGGCGGCCTTTGCCGATCTGCAATGATGCGGTTCCTGCTGCGTATTGCCTTTCTGCTGCTGGTTGTCTGGCTGCTCTGGATGATGTTCGGTCCAGCAGTCACGCCTCCGACGGTTCCGGACCTGCCAGAGCGGCCCGACCTGACACAGCAGCCCATACAGGGAAATATTGACCGGATCCTGATCGAGAAATCTGCCCGAAGGCTCAGTGTCTGGCAGGGTGGCAATCTGGTACGTGAATATCGGATCAGGCTTGGTTTCGCGCCGGATGGGGACAAGGTACGACAGGGTGATGGCAAGACACCGGAAGGGGTGTTCCGGGTTGATCGTCGCAATAATCGCAGCCAGTTTCACCTGTCACTGGGGATTGACTACCCGCAAGAGGATGACCGGATCAGGGCACGCAAGGGTGGTTATAATCCCGGAGGGGATATCTTCATTCATGGTCAGCCCAACCAGATCAGGGACGGTTACCAGATCAGAGGGGACTGGACAGAAGGCTGTATCGCCATCGACAATTCCCAGATTGAAGAACTTTTTGCTGCCACGCCCATAGGCGCTAAAGTTGAAATACGTCCATGACGGGCATCATTTGTGTCCTGTCCAGGGGAGCTGATGCGGATGCGAAGCTGACGGTTCAGAATGTAACTTCTGCGGCTGATCCGTGTAAGGGACCACCTGTTCCTGCGCAGCTCCCTGCACGGTATATCACTTTCCGGACCGTATTGCCTGCACTCTGGTACTTCAGCAGGGACAGGGCGTCGGGTTTCCGATACTGAATCTTACACCGTCATAAATGAATATGGGAAATGCCGGGATGGGTAATCACCGGGACCCATATTCACCCTGATACCGGGCGCTGAGGCATTGGCCGGCTCTGTCTTTTGCGAAAACAGCTTTGGCAGCCCAAGGTGCCGGATTTACACATATATGCGATGATTGTATCCGGGAACATGGCCCGGCTGATTTTTATCGGGCGATGGGATTTGTTTCTTACCGGCAAGATAACGCGGCGATAGCACGTCGTCTTGATCTGTGCCCCCTTTCCGGATGCACACATAACCTTTAGGTTGCTGATATGACATGGACGGTGCCAAATATCCTGACCATCCTGCGGCTTCTGGCTGCGCCCGGTGTGCCGGTAATGTTTCTTTATTTTCAGCGCCCATGGGCCGATCTGGCGGCATTGGTGCTGTTTCTTCTGGCAGCCATCACGGATTGGTTTGACGGCTATCTGGCCCGTGCATGGAACCAGCAAAGCCGATTCGGTGCGGCAATGGATCCGATAGCTGACAAGGCAATGGTGGTTATCGCGCTTGTCGTGATCACCGGTTACTCGGGAATGAACCCATGGTTGATCCTGCCTGCAACCCTGATCCTGTTTCGTGAGGTTTTCGTGTCCGGCCTGCGTGAATCTCTGGGGGACAAGGCCACACAACTGGCCGTGACCAGAGTTGCCAAATGGAAAACTACAACCCAGATGGTTGCCATTGCGGTATTGTTCTTGGGAACCGGGCTGTCCTATGTCGAAACAGGCGCACCGCCTTTGGTCGGGGAATCCAGCTTGCCAGGTAGCCATACCTGGTCAGATATGGCGACATTGCTTGGCCTGATCATGATCTGGATTGCAGCGGGGCTGACTGCCTGGACCGGCTGGGATTATTTCCGCAAGGCACTGCCTTTCCTGCGGGGACCAAAATGAAAATTGATGTACTGTATTTTGCCTGGATCCGTGAACGGATCGGAGAACCCCGTGAACGGGTTGATACAGGTGCCGGCACAGTTCGTGGCCTTGTCAATCAGCTGACTGCACGTGATGAACGCTATGCGGCTGCCCTGTCCGATCTGTCGGCTATCCGGGTTGCTGTGGATCAGGAGCTGGTCGATTTCGATCACAAGCTTGATAACGCCCGGGAAGTGGCGTTCTTTCCGCCCATGACCGGTGGCTGATGCGCATTCTGATTCAGGCATCCCCTTTTGATCTGGTCTCATTGCTGGACGGTTTCGGGACAGGTGCGGGGGCCATTGTCACATTTTCCGGAATTGTCCGCAATGACACGGGGTATATGACTGCACTTGAACTGGAACACTATCCCGGCATGACAGAAAAGGCCGTGACTGAAATTGCCCGAACGGCATGGGACCGCTGGAACCTTGTTGACCTTACAGTCATCCACCGCTTTGGCCGACTGGATGTCGGTGTTCCCATCATGGCAGTGGCAACCGCTGCCGGCCACCGGAGCGATGCTTTTTCCGCAGCCGAATATCTGATGGATTACCTGAAATCCCGCGCCCCTTTCTGGAAACGTGAAATTGGCTTGGATGGTCCCGGAAACTGGGTGAAGGCAAAGGCGGCGGATGAGGATGCACTGTCACGATGGTAGATGAACGCTTCGTTTACCGGGGCGAAACGTTCTGGCATCGCTGGGACCACTACTTTGCCAACAGGCACGGGGCAAAATGGTTCAAAGATTATGAACTTGATGCCGCACATGATCTGAATCCGGGTGATCTGCCGGATGATTATCAGTATTGTGGATTCTGGGTCTGGAAGCACCTTTCTGGAGGTGTACAGTTTTGCATGAAAGAACCAATCCTCGTACAACCAGCCCAACGACGGAGACGTGCATTCCAGTCGCTGGACAGGCAGCAATTCCACCATGGCTCCATGCGGATACTTGTCCGGATTGATGCCGGGTATCTGTCCGGGTTCCGGCTGATCCCGGACCGGATGCTGATAGCCGAACATGAAAGTGCCGCAGTTTATCTGACAAATACCGTGCGCGGGAATGAAGAACTTCGTGAAACCCATAGTCGCAGCGTCACTTTACCCGATCATGCGGTAGACATATATTTTCGAGGCCACTGGCATCGAAAATCCCCAGACTTGGGGATATGGCTGAAAAATCAGCTGACCTCTCCGGATAAGCTGAAAGGGTTCAGCGACGGATTGGAGGACCTGTAATGGAGAGTAAATATCCTGGGCGAGCTTGATAAGACCTCCGCCGAGGTCCATTTCCCTCAGCCACGCATCGTTAACCTGGAGTCGGGATTCATGGCCAGTAGATGACAATTATTGCAAGGGTGATGGCTGAAAGGAAGACCTTGGGATATTTATCTTGATCCAGCCGGCGGAACCGTTGGAACATCGGGTATCCACTTGCCGAATAAATGCCTCGGGCAGTTCCCATTATTACGCCCTGGTCCGGACGATCTCCAACAAAACCGCAGGTTATGCCCGGTCTGGCTTGGGTTTGTAATTGGTTCGATAATCTTTGAGTGGCTGTCGCAGGCGGCATGCAGTTTGGTATTTATGCCGCCTTTGGGTTTAGGCTCCAGACCCATTAATTTTGATGGCTTGTCGTGATTCAGGCTCTGCGAGGAGACCTGATCGATGAGCAATCTTTTCTGGCTGACGGATGAGCAAATGGAGCGTCTGAAGCCGTTCTTTCCCAAGAGCCATGGCAAGCCCCGCGTTGATGACCAGCGTGTTCTGAGTGGAATAATCTTCATCACTCGCTATGGGTTGCGATGGTGCGATGCGCCGAGGGAATACGGCCCGGCAAAGACGCTCTACAACCGCTGGAAGCGCTGGAGCGACAAGGGGGTCTTCGCCCGGATCATGATGGGCCTGGCCGCTGAGAACGCCGAACACAAGACAATTATGAT
>JBKEAB010000067.1:0-10098 GCA_047971845.1 Paracoccus sp. (in: a-proteobacteria)
CATCGCACCAACGCAACCCATTGCGGTTGACGAAGATTATGCCGCTCAACACCCGCCGGTCATCAACGCGCGGCTTACCGTGGCTCTTCGGTAAAAAGGGCTGGAGCCGCGCCATCTGTGCGTCTGTCAGCCAGCAAAGATTGCTCATCGGCCAGTCTCCTCGCAGAGCCTGAATCACGCCGCGGTCCGATGGTCAATGGGTCCCGATCCTACAAACGGCCTTCATTTTGCGCACCAGATCCGGGATGGCCGAGCTTCGGCGATACCGACACGAACATGTGGACGTGACCGCTCAACAACACAGCTCACAGCCACGCATCGGTTGAGATTTAGGACTAAGGCAACAAGGCCTGTGCGCCACAGACGCTTTCTCATGACAACCGTACTGGCCGCGTCCAAACCGACAAGACTGCAAACCGTCTTGCCCAAATCGATCCCAAGAGTAACAATCGATATTGGTCCGCTCCTTTCCCTTTTGACCAAGGCGACCATAACAATGGACGCCACTGAAAAGAGCGGCCCATTCCATAATCGCAATCACAAACGTGGGGCAAGGAGGAACAATTCGCTTAGCTGTCAGACCGGTATGGGATGGACGATTTATGCCTGTCTTCGTTTGGCAATCCATGATGCTGTAAATTGTCCGGAAACAGTTGAAAATTTGCCTGCATGCGGCTATGGCGGCGATATCTTCGTGCCTCCCCCGCTTTGTGTGGGCCTGTTTTGCATTGATAAACACCGAGTATATGATGACCACCATGCAGTCGAATCTTGAGCCGATCCCTGAACTTTACGTGTCTTCTGGTGAGGCGTTGCAGCTTAAGGATGCTGCTGGCGATATGCCGTCGTGGGACCTGACCCCCCGTCAGGCCTGTGATCTTGAACTCCTGATGAATGGTGGTTTCAATCCACTTCAGGGGTTTCTGAGCGAAGCCGATTATAATGGTGTGGTCAATAAGATGCGGCTGGCTGACGGTACGCTCTGGCCGATGCCGATCACGCTGGATGTATCGGAAAAATTTGCCGATGGCGTAGCGGCGGGTACCAAGATCGCCCTGCGCGATCAGGAAGGTGTGATTCTTGCAGTCATGACCGTCACTGACAAATGGGTGCCGAACAAGAAGCTGGAAGCGGAAAAGGTCTTTGGGGCCGGAGCCGATGATCTGGCTCATCCGGCCATCAATTACCTGCACAATGTCGCAGGCCCGGTCTATCTGGGCGGCCCGATCCGGGGCATTCAGGAGCCAACACATTACGATTTCCGTGCCCGCCGCAATACTCCGAACGAGTTGCGTGCCCAGTTCCGCAAGCTGGGCTGGCGTAAGGTCGTGGTGTTCCAGACCCGGAACCCGCTGCATCGCGCCCATCAGGAGCTGACCTTCCGTGCCGCTCGTGAGGCTCAGGCCAACCTGATGATCCATCCGGTTGTAGGTATGACCAAGCCGGGTGATGTCGATCATTTTACCCGTGTACGCTGCTATGAAGCCGTTCTGGACAAATATCCGGCCTCGACTACGACACTGAGCCTGCTGAACCTGGCCATGCGTATGGCTGGCCCGCGCGAAGCGGTCTGGCACGGGCTGATCCGTCGCAATCACGGGGCCACCCATTTCATCGTTGGTCGCGACCATGCCGGCCCGGGAAAGAACAGCCAAGGCAATGATTTCTATGGCCCCTATGATGCACAGGAACTGTTCCGCAAGCATCAGGATGAGATCGGCGTCCAGATGGTTGACTTCAAACACATGGTTTATGTGCAGGAACGCGCCCAGTACGAGCCTGCCGACGAGATCGAAGAGGGCGTGACAGTCCTGAATATTTCAGGCACCGAATTGCGTCGCCGCCTGCGCGAAGGGCTCGAGATCCCGGAATGGTTCTCATTCCCTGAGGTGGTGAAGGAACTGCGCCGGAACTCGCCTCCGCGTGCACAGCAGGGCTTCACAGTGTTCTTTACGGGGCTTTCGGGTTCAGGCAAGTCAACGGTAGCAAATGCCCTGATGGTCAAGCTGATGGAAATGGGCGGTCGTCCGGTGACGCTGCTGGACGGGGATGTGGTGCGCAAACATCTGTCGTCGGAACTGGGCTTCTCGAAAGAGCATCGCGATATCAACATCAAGCGGATTGGCTATGTCGCGTCCGAGATCACCAAGAATGGCGGCATTGCCATCTGCGCACCGATCGCGCCCTATACCTCGACCCGCCGTGCGGTCCGAGAGATGATTGAACAATACGGGGCCTTCTGCGAAGTCCATATCTCAACTCCGATTGAGGAATGCGAACGCCGCGACCGCAAAGGGCTCTACAAGCTGGCACGTGAGGGGAAAATCAAGGAATTTACCGGCATTTCGGACCCCTACGAGGATCCGTCATCGCCTGAACTGCGTGTCGACACGACTGAAATCGACGTTGATAATGCTGCCCATCAGGTTCTGCTTGCCCTTGAGAACATGGGCCTTATCGGCATGCGCTGAACAGACCCGGTCATTATATAAAGACAGACAAGCGCCGGGTGAACATGATCCCGGCGTTTTGCATATCCGGAGGGTAACTGATGGCTGATATCGTCAACATTATCTGCATGAAATGGGGAACCGTGTATGGTGCGGATGATGTCAATCGGTTGTATGCGCAGGTAAAGCGCCATCTGGATCGTCCGCACCGCTTTGTCTGCCTCACGGATGATACCAACGGCATTGATAAGGGGGTGGATTGCCAACCCTTGCCGGAACTTGGTTTACCGGACGGGCATGGGGATACGCGTTGGCGCAAGCTGGCGTTGTTTCGTCGTGATCTGGGGGGTATGGCCGGGCAGGTTGCGCTGTTTCTGGACCTTGATCTGGTTGTAGTCGATGACTTGTCACCATTTTTCGATCTGCCGGGTGATTATTTCATCATCCGTGATGATGATCTGTTCCGGGCCAAGCCCTTGCGCAGGATCAACCCGGGTCGGGACAGCTTCCTGCATTCAGTCGGGAACAGTTCCGTCTTTCGTTATGTGGTTGGTGAGCATGCCTATATCCTTGATGCCTATCTGGCTGACCCCAGGAAGGCCACGGCAAACTATGAAATATCCCAGCAGTTTCAGAGTGCACAGCTGGCCGCACATGGGCATCTGAATTACTGGCCGAAGGGGTGGGTGGTCAGCTTCAAGAATGATTGCGTCCCGCGTAACCTTGCCAGCTACTTCCGTGATCCGTGCCTTCCGGATGGGGCCAGGATCGTGGCATTTGCCGGAGCACCGAAGATGGAAGACGTCTTTGCCGGACGCGGACATAAATGGTATCGCCGCATTGGTAATATAGACTGGCTCAGAAAGGCTTGGGAAGAGGAATGAACGATCCGACGATCATTTCACTGACGGCGATCCCGTCGCGGTTTCCCGATCTGGGGCCAACGCTCCGGTCCTTGCTGACACAGGACCTGCCTCTGGCCGAAGTCCGGTTGAATATTCCACAGTATTACCGGCGCTTTCCGGAATGGGATGGTCAGCTGCCCGAGGTTCCTGAGGGGGTGCGTATCGTCCGCTGTGCCGAGGATTACGGCCCTGCCAGCAAGGTGCTGCCGACAGTGCTGGATTACCGGGGGCAGGCCGTTGATATCCTGTTCTGTGATGATGACAAGATTTATGATTCAGGCTGGCACCGCCGCTTCAAAACGGAACGGAAAGGCCATCCGGGTGCAGCAATTGTCGAAGTTGGCGAGAATTTTCCTGATATTTCCGATAATAGCCGGGCAGTTGGTCGCCTGCCACGCGCCTGTCGCAGGCACCGGGACTGGCGTTATCGGCTGTACCGTGCCCTGACCCTGACCCTTGTCAAACCGCATCCTTTCACGACCAGTGGCTATGTCGATATGCTGTCGGGTTATGCAGGGGTCATGGTGCGGCCCGAATTCTTTGATGATGAGACTTATGACATTCCGGCCATCTTATGGACGGTGGATGATCCATGGTTATCGGGCCATCTTGAACGCATGGAGGTTCCGATCTGGCTTAACCATCGCGGCCGGATCCCAAGTGGTGGCAACGCGACCAGTTTGGATGCCCTTGAGGATCTGGTGGAAGGCGGGCATGGTCGTACCGAAGCCGATCTGGCTGCAATCCGGTATATGCGGGAAACCTATGGCATCTGGGTGCCTCAGGGTCAGCCTATACCGCCACAAGGCTGGATGCGGCCGTCGATGAGGGCACTGGCCTGGGCCGCAATCCGTTCCGGCGGTGGAAAGCTACATGAAAATAAAGATTGATAAACTATCCACACGTCACAGGTCATCAACCAGATAAACAGTTGTCTGACAGTGGTTCTCTGGCAATAATATAATGGAAGTGGAGCCTTCCGGATCATATTCATGCCTGCCACATCAGAAAAAACTGCTCATTCATCACGGCTTGCCAGGCTTCTGAATCCGGATGTCCGGAATTTGCCCCCGGCCTATTTCGCCATGGTTATGGCGACGGGTATCGTGTCACTGTCCTGCTGGCAGACCGGCTGGAAATGGCTGGGCGCGGCGTTGTTCGTGATTGCAGTACTGGTCTATCTGCTGCTGTGGTGGCTGACAGTCCTGCGTCTGATCTGGTTCAGACACCTGTTCTTCACTGACATGATTGATCATATTCGCGGGCCGGGCTTTTTCACCATGGTTGCAGCATCGGGCGTGCTTGGAAGCGAGTTTCTGACCCTGCTGCAAAGCCGGGGGATCAGTACCGTACTTCTGGGACTTGCCATGATCCTGTGGTTTGTACTGACCTATACGATATTTACCGCACTGACGATCAAGGAAGAAAAACCGACGCTGGATAAGGGCATCAGCGGTGCATGGCTGCTGGCAGTAGTTGCCACGCAATCTGTCGCCGTTCTTTCGGCTTTTCTGGCGGTAGGGATGGAACAGCCTTATCGGCTTGATCTCAACTTCATAGCGCTCGCAATGTGGCTGGGTGGGGGGATGCTGTATATCTGGATGATGTCGCTGATCTTCTACCGCTATACGTTCTTCCACTTTGCCGCCAGTGATCTGTCCCCACCGTACTGGATCAATATGGGCGCTATGGCGATTTCAACACTGGCTGGTTCGGCTCTGATACTGAATTCCGAGAATGCACCCTTACTGGAGTCGATCACGCCCTTCATGAAAGGGTTCACAATCTTTTTCTGGGCAACCGGAACATGGTGGATTCCGATGCTGGTCATCCTGGGGATCTGGCGCCATGTCTTCAAGCGCTTTCCCTTCCAGTATGATCCGCTTTACTGGGGGGCCGTATTCCCGCTGGGTATGTATTCGGTGGCAACCCGGCAGATGTCCCTGGCTCTGGAACTGCCTTTCCTGATGCCGTTGGCAGGTACCTTCACCTGGATTTCGCTTGGGATCTGGGCAGTGGTCTTTATCGGCTGTGTCCGCACCGTATTGCGCGGGCACCCTGCTGCTGCCGTTTGATCAGGCATGCCTTGCATCGTCTTGTCTCAGTGGACGCTGACCGGGCTAAGATCGTTCTGGCGTGCCAGAAAGAAGGCCATCTGGCGATCCTTTACCAGTGCCAGACGTTCACCATCCAGCCCATGCACGGCATACAGGCTGTCCAGCCCGATAGCTTGCTTGCGGACTTCATCGGGAAGGCTTTCCATTTCCACCCGGCGAATATAGACGGTGTTGCCGTTGACTTCCGGCAGATCTGCAAATTTCATGTTCATGGCGATCCCTTTTCACTTGCGGCTGATCGGAATGGTCTGGACGATACTTTGCTGCGGTTGACGCTGAAGCGAAATCGACAAGAGGCCGTTTTCCAGCCGGGCTGCACCGACTTCAACACCGTCGGCCAAAACAAAACTGCGCAAAAAGGCCCGCGAAGCAATCCCGCGATGCAGGAAAACACGTTCAGTTGCAGTTTCCGGTTGCTTACCGGTAATTATCAGCTGGCGATTTTCCAGCGAAATGGTCAGATCTTCTTCGGAAAACCCGGCAACAGCCAGCGTGATGGTAAATCCATCTGGTGCATGGTGTTCGATATTATAAGGCGGATAGCCTTCCGCACCCTTGGCCGCACGTTCTGCCAGTCGTTCTATCTGATCGAACCCCAGCATGTGAGGGTGTGTAGCCAGCGTTAATTTTGTCATCCTGTTCAAGCCCTTATGCAGCGACTCGTCATTTATTCAGGGTCCCTGTCGCGGCGACCCCTGAGGGTAATATGTGGTCGGAGAGGACCTGCTACAAGATGTGACTAACTGGTTAACATTTTCTTAAGGGAGGATATAATCCCGATTACGCCAGCCAGGATGAGCGCCCCACATGACTTTTCACCCCGAGATGAACCACGATGATATTGCCCATGCCAAACTGGATGTATTGCGTCGCGAACACCGTGATCTTGATGAGGCCATTTCCGCCCTTGCAAACCAACCGGGGACATCTTCATTGACATTGCAACGCCTCAAGCGACGCAAGCTGGCGCTGAAGGACCAGATTACCCAGCTGGAGGATGAACTGACACCGGACATCATTGCCTGATCATAATGTGGAGGCGTGTCGTGATTGCGTCCCGTGACGGGGTGGATATAGTGCGGGACTTCCTGTGTTGGGGGCAATATGGACTTGAGCAAACAAGCGGGCGTACCGGTTGGTATCATCATGGGCAGCCAATCGGACTGGCCTACCATGCGGGAAGCAGCGACTATTCTGGATGAACTGGGTGTGGGATATGAGGCGCGGATTGTCAGTGCGCATCGGACACCTGACCGGTTGTGGGCCTATGGCAAAGCGGCAGCGGATCGCGGGCTGAAGGTAATTATTGCAGGTGCGGGTGGTGCGGCGCATTTGCCGGGCATGATGGCATCAAAGACCCGGGTGCCGGTCATTGGTGTTCCCGTACAGACAAGAGCCTTGTCAGGTGTCGATTCACTATATTCCATCGTCCAGATGCCAAAGGGGTTTCCTGTTGCCACAATGGCCATCGGTGCGGCTGGTGCAGCCAATGCCGGATTAATGGCTGCAGGAATCCTGGCAGTGTCTGATCGGGACCTTGCAGCACGACTGGATGCATGGCGCGATGCCCTTTCAGCCTCAATTCCTGAGGATCCGCGTGATGAATGATCCCCTGCCGCGTGGCGCGACGATTGGCATTCTGGGTGGTGGACAGCTTGGACGTATGCTGTCCGTTGCGGCGGCCCGGCTGGGATACCGAACGCATATCTATGAACCGGAAGCCTCACCTGCGGCAGATGTTGCCCATGCGCTGACGACTGCGGATTATAATAATGCCGAAGCCTTGTGTGGCTTTGCCAAGGCCGTCGATATCATTACCTATGAATTTGAGAATATACCGGCAGAATCGCTGGATCTTCTGGAAACCATTCGTGAGATCCGCCCGAACCGGCGGGCACTTTCCGTGTCACAGGATCGTTTGGCGGAAAAGGAATTTCTTGCCGGGTTGGGGATGCGTACAGCACCATTTGCCAATGTTACAACTGAATCTGATCTGCCGGAGGCTCTGGCTATAATCGGAGTCCCGTCAATTCTGAAAACCCGGCGGATGGGTTATGACGGCAAGGGGCAGATCCGGTTTTCATCTGATGCAGACAGGGACTGGACAGGTGCGCCATCCGTTCTGGAAGGGTTTATTGGTTTTTCGGGTGAGATCAGTGTTATCGTGGCGCGGGGGGCGGATGGTCAGGTTGCCGCTTATGACCCGGGGCTGAACCTGCATGAAGGTGGAATCCTGCGCAAGACCACAGTGCCCTGTGGTGTGCCGCAGCGACTGGTGACCGATGCCGTATTGCTGGCAGCCAGAATAGCAGGAGCACTTGATTATATCGGCGTCATGGGAGTGGAATTGTTTGTGACGCCAAACGGTCTGATTGTGAATGAAATAGCACCAAGGGTCCATAATTCCGGCCACTGGACGCAGGCTGGCTGTGTGGTCGATCAGTTTGAACAACATATCCGTGCCGTGGCTGGGCTGCCACTGGGGAATGGTAAACGCTACGTTGATGTGGTTATGGAAAACTTGGTCGGCAATGATATGGACCGGCTTCCGGAACTGCTGGCAGAACCTGATGCGCAAGTCCATCTTTATGGCAAAGCCGAACCACGTCCGGGCCGCAAGATGGGGCATGTAAACCGGATCATCCGCTGAGGGTAGCAACAGTGGGATTAACGCGCAGGCAGGGTCTCGATAAGGTAGCGCATCATGTTCAGGCCCATGATCTTGGCGATTTGGCTTTCATCCAGCCCCGCATCCATCAATGCCTGGGTCAGCGCGGCAAGACTGGCTGCGTCGAATGGTGCATCAACCGAGCCGTCAAAATCTGATCCCAGCGAAACATGGTTTTCGCCCACCAGATCAATGGCGGCCCGGATTGATCCTGCAATGGCCTCAGGGCTTTGCCCGCAATTCACATCGGCCCAATAGCCAATGCCAATGACACCACCTCTGGCAGCAATATCCCGGATCAGGGCATCCGGAATATTGCGCGGAGACGCACAATTACCGTGAATGCCGGTATGGGAAATGATTGGCCGGGTGCCCTTGATGGCCAGTACGTCACGCACTGTTTGCGGGCTGGCATGGGCCAGGTCGATTACCATGCCGCGTTCCAGCATTCCGTTGATGACCTGCCTGCCAAAACTGGACAACCCATTACGGCCTCCGTTGCCATGCAACGATCCGCCCAGTTCGTTATCGAAGAAATGTGTCAGCCCGATAACCCGGAAACCAGCATCATATAATACATCAAGATTGCCAATATCGGCTTCAAGCGGGTGCGCCCCTTCAGTGCCAAGTATGGCGCCTGTGATCTGTGCCCCTGACTGGCGTTCAACAAGCAGTTCGGACAGATCATCCCGTGTCAGGATCAGACGAAGATCGTCGGGATTTTCTTCGCTCATACGATGCAGGCGTGCGGCCTGATCCAGTGCGCGCTCACGCAGGCTGGTCCATGTACGGACCGGGCGCAACTGTCCTATCACCAACCGGGTAATGTTGTCAGAGGCCTCGGCGGTATTTTGGTTATAATTCTGTCCGGCCGGGCTTTTGGTCACGGTTGTGAAGACCTGCAACGCAACATTGCCATCCTGCAAGCGGGGAATATCAGTGTGCCCGCGGATGGTACGCTTCATCAGATTCCGGTCCCAGAGCAGCGCATCGGAATGCCAGTCTCCGATCACCAAGCGGTCATGCAGAGCCTGTGCGGCCTCGCTGACTGGCCAGCCTTCCTGTGGGGCCGTAACCGGGTTCAGGATGCGTTCGACATAGCCCGGCGCAAAGGTAAAAAATGCCACGGCGGCGATAATGCTCAGGCTGAATATGATCAGAAGGATTCTGCGGAGCATGAGGCCTCCTTGAACGGGTTTCCGGAAGGTCTGCCCAGAGGATATGCTGTGGGCCATGTGCAGTGCCAGTATAGAGATGGTTCGGAAAAATTGAACAGGCGTAAATGAATTTCTGCCTCAATTATGGACCTACTATTAGCTTTATTCTGGTCCAATATTTTTCACGTCATGCAGATACGCCAACATGCACTGCGATCAGGACCATAGCTAATAGATGACGGTTGTGGCGAGTGCAATGGTTGAGAGGAAAACCTTGAGACAACGGTCGTAGTGGGTTGCGACACGTCTCCAGTCCTTGAGTCTGCCGAACATGATCTCGATGCGATTGCGGCGCTTGTTGTATCAGAGGGTTGTCTTGCGCTGCTTATGATTGGGGATGCAGGTGGGTATCCTATTGAACCGCGCCGGGTTTGCCGGAGGCTGATTTGTTTTAGTTACGCGGCCATGGCTTCAAGTTCCAGAGCTGCGTAGAAGTTTGCCTCGGCTTCAGCGGGCGGGGTGTTCCCGATGGGCTCAGGCAGGCGGCGGTTGTTGAACCAGTCCACCCATTCCAGCGTGGCGTATTCCACAGCCTCGAAACTGCGCCACGGGCCGCGACGGTGGATGACTTCGGTCTTGAAAATCCCGTTGATCGTCTCGGCCGGGGCATTGTCGTAACTGTCGCCGACGCTGCCGACCGAGGGCTCGATGCCTGCTTCGGCCAGCCGCTCGGTGTATCTGATCGACAGATACTGGCTGCCCCTGTCGCTGTGGTGAACCAGCCCCATGCCCTTTGACCGG
>JBKEAB010000068.1:0-19942 GCA_047971845.1 Paracoccus sp. (in: a-proteobacteria)
ACCTGTTCCAAAAGCCAGTCCCGGTGCGGCGCGAGGATCGGACGGCGATACCCACCCGTATGCGCCGGACTGACCGACCCGGTCCGCCGCACCCGGTTCGTCCACTTCACCACGCTTGACGGCGCGACACCAAACCGGGCGGCAACACTGCGGCAGCTCTCACCCGACTGCATCGCCGCGACCACGCGCTCTCTGAGGTCATTCGAATAGGCTTTCGTCATCCATGCTGGCCTCCCCCACCAGTATGGAATACTGAATCACGATCGACCCCGGATGGGAAGGCCCTCTCGATTCAGAGAAAAACTGACCTGCTTTAGGGATATTCTTTGAAGTGGCCCGGAAGTTCTGAACAGGTGAGTTAGGTGGATTTTCGGGTCCTGATCCGGCAGTGTTGCCGGGACGAAGGAACGAAGATAGCAAGACGCCTAAGACGGAGTCATAACTTTGCCTTCAAGGCGAAAGTTGCGTTGTCGGCTCAGCCTCCGGCCAGCCGTCGCATGATATCTTTTTGTGTTATGATGCCGCCACCCATAACCGGGCGTGCCGGGCTGTTGGTCAGTTCTGCCAGAACCTGCTTCATGGGCATTTCGGCGGGTAGTGGGGGACCTTCTGCCTGTCCGTTTCTGACCAGATCGCCTGCAGTCAGAACGTCAAGCGGGTTCATATGTGCCACGAAGTCGGAAACATAAGGACTGGCTGGTCTGGCGATGATTTCACGTGGGGTTCCCGTCTGTACGATCCGCCCGCCTTCCATCAGTGCGATGCGGTTACCGATTTTGAATGCCTCATCCAGATCGTGGCTGACAAACAGGATGCTGCGCCGGGTTCTGGCCTGAAGTTCCAGCAATTCATTCTGAAGGCGGGAACGGATAAGTGGGTCAAGGGCGCTGAAAGGTTCATCCATCAGCAGGATCGGGGCTTCGGTTGCAAAAGCACGGGCAAGCCCGACGCGTTGCTGCATTCCCCCTGACAGCTCACCCACGGGCCGGGTGGCCCATGCTTCAAGCCCGACGGTCGCCAGCTGCTCTGTGACCCGGTCGTGGCGTTCATTGACAGGGGTTCCAGCCAGCTCCAGTCCCAACCCGACATTATCGGAAACGCTCCGCCATGGCAGCAGGCCAAACTGTTGAAACACCATTGAGACATGGTGCAGCCGCAACATGCGCAAACAGTCCCGCCCGGCATTGGGGACGGAAATCATCTGGTTGCCCATTCGGACCCGGACATCCCCGCGGGTAACTGGATTTAACCCGTTAACCGCCCGGAGGAGAGTTGATTTTCCAGACCCGGAAAGCCCCATCAGGACAACGATCTCGTCCTTGCCAACGAATAGTGATGCATCGTGAACGCCCAGCACTTGGTCGGTTGCTTCCTTGATGGTGACGCGGTCCAGCCCTTCATCAGCGAGCTGAAGGGCGCGTCCGGTCTTGCGGCCGAATATGATCGAGCACTTGTTGAATTCAATAGCATTCATGATTGTTTCCTGATGCGCAGAAGCCGGTCCAGCATGATTGCCATGACAACGATGACCAGTCCTGATTCAAAACCCAGCCCGGTATCGACGGTGTTCAGGGCACGCACGACCGGCTTGCCCAGCCCGTCTGCCCCGACCAGTGCCGAAATCACGACCATTGACAATGACAGCATGATTGTCTGGGTCAGGCCCTCCATGATCTGGGGCAGGGCACTTGGCAGTTCAACCTTCCACAACAGCTGGCGCGGCGTGGCCCCGAAGGCAGTCGCCGATTCGCGCAGTGTTCCCGGTGTTGATGCGATGCCAAGCTGTGTCAGCCGGATCGGTGCGGGCAGGACGAAAATAACCGTTGCGAACAGGCCCGGCACCATTCCGATACCGAAAAAGACAATGGCAGGGATGAGGTAGACAAAGGTAGGCAGGGTTTGCATCAGGTCCAGAAGCGGCCGGACCCAGCCATAAAGCCTGGGACGGTGAGCCAGTGCAATTCCAGTGGGAACTCCGATTGCCATGCAGGCAAAGCAGGATGACAGGACCAGGGTCAGGGATTCCATCGTTTCATCCCAATAACCTTGATTGATGATGAACAAAAAACCCGCAATGATACCAAGAGTTGTCGGCCAGTGACGTTGCAGAAGTTGTGCAATAATGGCGATGACTGCGATTGCGATTAGAGGGTCTGGAGCTTCCAGAACCCAGAGAATTGTGTCGATCATCCCCTGCAGGATGGAGGCGAGACCATCGAAGAAGGTGCTTGCGTGGATTGTCAGCCAGTCAAAGACCCGTTCGGCCTCACGGCCGACCGGAATCTTCGTTTCAGTGACCAGTTGTGTCAGCCGTTCCAAGACAGGATCAACCTTCCAGTGCGGTGTTCAGGACCTCAAGCGCGTCACGCCCGTCCTGTGCGGTTACGCCATCCAGCCAGGGGAGGATGGCATCGGGATTGGCTTTCAGCCATGCTCTGGCGGCATCTTCGGGTCGGGTACCATCATTCAGGATTGCGCCCATGACCTGATTTTCCATCTCAAGCGTGAATTCCAGATCTTGCAGGAATTTTCCAACATTCGGGCATTCTTCGATATAGTCGGCGCGAGTGTTGGTGCGGACCTCTGCTCCGCCAAGATCCGGACCGAAGATTTCATCCCCGCCTTCCAGGTAGGTGAGGTCGTATTCACTGTTCATGGGGTGAGGTTCCCAGCCAAGGAAGACGATGGGCTTGCCGGCTTTTGTTTCGCGGGCAACCTGTGCCAGCATGCCTTGTTCAGAGGATTCGACAATTTCGAAAGTGCCCAGCCCGAACTTATCTTCGGCAATCATCTCAATCAGCAGGCGGTTGCCGTCATTACCCGGTTCGATCCCATAGATCTTTCCGTCAAGGGCATCCGCCTGTCCGGCAATAGCAGCAAAATCGGTGATGTCCAGATCGGCACCGGTCCTGTTGGTGGCCAAGGTGTACTTTGCCCCGACCAGGTTGGTACGTACCGTATCGACGGTGCCCGCTTCACGGTACGGGGCAATATCGGCTTCCATGGTTGGCATCCAGTTGCCCAGGAAAATGTCGACATCACCGGTGGCCATTGCAGTATAGCTAACCGGTAGGGACAGGACCTTGGTGTCCGTTTCATAGCCAATCGCATCGAGAACTGCCGTGGCAACGGCTGTTGTCGCGGTAATGTCGGTCCAGCCCACATCGGAGAATGTCACCTGCTTGCAGGATGCGGGCTCCTGTGCTGCTGCGGGCATGGCAAATGCGGCGGTCAGCAGCAATGCGGTGATACGGGTCATGTTGTCTCCTCGAAAATTATTGATTGACCAGTCAATCAAGCCGGGTTATACAGTCGCAAACCGACCGCGAGGTGCGCGGATGCGTAAGCGTTCGCAGAAGACTACTAGAAAGGCCGAATTAATCAACGCTGCAATTCATACAATTGCGCGATCTGGTACGCTTGACGTTACGGTTGCTGATATCGCACGCGAAGCTGGCATGTCGACAGCACTGGCGCATCATTATTTCGGATCCAAAGACCAGATGCTGCTGTCTGCAATGCGGGAAATCCTGCGCCGGTATGGCATGACGGTACGTGCAGCGGTTGCGTTGGCATACGGGCCACGGGCACGGTTGCTTGCGATTCTGGATGCCAGTCTCAGTCCGGATCATTTCAATGCGGAAACGGTTGCCGCCTGGCTGAATTTCTATGTCCTGGCACAACGGGGGGGGGAGGCTGCACGGCTTTTGCGGGTCTATCATCGCCGGTTACGTACAAATCTTCTTGCGGATCTCAGGTTGCTGGTTGGGGACCGGGCCGAAGATGTTGCCGAAACGCTCGGGGCACTGATTGATGGCGTTTATTTGCGTCAGGCACTGTCGGAAAGTGCCTGCGCGGGACATTTGCATTTGCCCCGCAATTATCTTCTAGCAAAGCTGGATGATATAACAGAGGATCGGTGCTGACTGTCGTCGTCTCTTGTCATCGTTATCATTACCGGAAACAGGTGAACCCATGTCCGATGCTTCAACAGATGCGGGTTCGCAGGGGCGTGCGATGTGGCATGATGCCGGTTGGCGGGCGGTTGTAGCCGCCTTTATGCTGAACGGTTTGCTGTTTGGAGTATGGGCTTCCCGGGTCCCTGCCTTTAAGGATCACTTTGCGCTTGAGGCAGGGACGCTCGGGTTATTGCTGTTTGCCCTGGCGGGTGGAGCGATTGCTTCTTTTCCCCTGGCGGGGGCACTGGTTGAACGTTGGGGGGCGGATCGTATGACGGTTTGCTGCGCCTGTCTGTCGTGCCCGCCATTGATCGGTATTGCTCTGGCGCCTGATATATTGTCGCTGGGAATGTTGCTGTTTGTCTTCGGAGCATTGCAGGGAGCAATGGATGTGGCGATGAATGGCTGGGGGGCGCAGGTAGAGAACCGGCTCGGCAGGGCGACCATGTCAATTTATCATGCCATGTTCAGCCTTGGGGCCGGCCTTGGCGCAGCCAGTGGCTTCATTGCCATAAGGCTTGGTCTTGTTCCCCTTGTTCATTTCACCATCATGGCTGTCATCGGAGGCGCAATTGCGTTGTATTTCATGCTTGCTGTCCGAAGTCTGCGAAAAATGGCTGTTGCCGGTAAAGGCGGGCATGAAGGGGTCTTCAGGTTACCCTCCGGGGCATTGTTCTTTGCCGGAATTATCGGATTTGCCATTTCTGTCGGGGAAGGGGCGATGACAGATTGGAGTGCGGTCTATCTGCGCAGCGCCATACATGTGAGCGAAGCACAGGCGGCACTTGGTTATGCCGCATTCAGTGTTGCGATGGTGCTGACCCGGCTATGTGGTACAGTTTTCGTGCAGCGTCTGGGCAGTATATCCACCATGCGGCTGAGCGGGCTGACGGCCTTTGTCGGATTAGTCGTTGTCGTCCTGGCTGATCGGCTGGCTCTGGCCCTGTTGGGGTTCGCCCTGATCGGCGTTGGTTATGCCGTTGTCATGCCGTTGGTCTTTTCGCGTGCGGCAAATGATCCGGTAATCCGTCCCGGTCCGGCCATTGCAAGCGTCGCGACCCTGACCTATGGGGGGCTGTTACTGGGGCCGCCATTGGTTGGCTTTGTGGCGCAGCTAACGGATCTGCGTGTGTCTTTTGCAATTCTGGCACTACTGGCATTGTTTGCGGCCTTGATGGCCCCGACCCTGCGTATCTCCCGATGACAGGGGCGGTGCCAGCATGAGGCACCGGGGCTGGCCGCAGTCAGATCAGTCCCGGTCAGTTTTTATCCTGCCATTGTCTGGTTATTTCGGAATTTCCGCAGTGATGCCTTCGACAAAGAAATTCATCTGCGACAGTTCTTCATCTGTTGCAACCTGACCATCAGCCAGCCATTCAGTACCATCGGCCTTGTTCAGCGGACCGGTGAATGGGTGGTAATCCCCTGAACCGATCTTTTCCTTCAGCGCCAGAGCCTCTTCTCTGATCTCGGCAGGGATGGCATCGGTGATTTCGCCGATTTCAACCTCTCCTCCGCCTATCCCGGCCCAGGTTGCCTTGGATTCCCATGTACCATCAAGTACCGCACCCACACGTTCGATATAATAGGGTGCCCAGTTGTCGATGATGGCTGAAACGCGGGGGGTGGGGGCAAAGGCTGTCATGTCACTGGCCTGACCAAAGCCAATGGCCCCGGCTTCCTGGGCCTTGGCAAGCGGAGCCGTTGAATCGGTATGCTGCAGGATCACATCAACGCCCTCGGCTATCAGGGCTGCGGCAGCATCGGCCTCTTTCGCGGGATCGAACCAACTATAGGCCCAGACAATCTTCATTTCGGTATCAGGGTTCACCTTGCGGGCGTGGATGAAGCTGGAATTGATCCCCTGAATGACCTCGGGGATCGGAAAAGAGCCGATATAGCCGATCTTGTTCGATTTGGTCATCCGTCCCGCAATTGTACCCATCACTGCACGACCCTCGTAAAAACGTGCATCATAGGTCGCGACGTTGTCCGCACGCTTGTAACCAGTGGCATGTTCAAACTTGACGCCAGGAAATTTTGCCGCGGTATTCATTACCGGATCCATGAAGCCGAAGCTGGTTGCGAAGATCAGCTTGTTGCCGGCCAGTGCCAGCTGGGTCAGCGCACGTTCGGCATCGGCCCCTTCCGGGACACTTTCGATATAGGTGGTCTCAATCCGGTCGCCATATTCGGCTTCGATCGCCAGACGGCCCTGATCGTGCTGATAGCTCCAGCCGCCATCACCGACAGGGCCGACATAGATAAATCCGACCTTCAGTTTTTCGTCATCCTGCGCGGCGGCGGGCAGGGCTGCCAGTGCGCTGATTGCGGCTGTGGTGGCTAGGAAGGTTCTGCGCAGCATGGAAGGTCTCCTGTTCAGCTGGTTGCATGAAAGATCTGTCCCAGGGATCCGGGCGCGGCAGAGCCGCGTCTCCGGGCCGAGATAAGGACAAGCGCCACGATGGTGGCAAGATAGGGCGCCATGGAAAGCAACTGCACCGGCACGGTGACCCCTGCCGCCTGTAGGCGCAATTGCAGCACGGTGACGCCGCCAAACAGCCAAGCGCCTGCCAGTACTCCGATGGCATGCCAGCCGGAAAATATGACGATTGCTAGAGCAATCCAGCCCGCCCCGGCAGTCATCCCTTCTGTCCATTGCAGGACGGTTGCGATGGAAATATAGGCTCCGCCGATCCCGGCCATGGCACCGCCTGAGGCGATGGTGATCAACCGTACCATGCGGACCTTGTGACCAAGAGCATGGGCGGCATGGTGGTTTTCACCGATACCGCGCAGGATCAGGCCAGTGCGTGTGCGGTTCAGAAACCACCAGATTACCGGGACCATGATCAGCCCAAGGCAGATAACCCAGTTCAGCCCAAGCGGCCCTTGTATCATGGATGGTGCCTTGACCCCTTCGTAGGGCTTTCCGAACAATGCAGTCAGTCCCAGTCCGAATAATGTCAGTGCCAGTCCTGTGGCCACGTGATTGGTCAGCAAGAACTGGGTCAGCACTCCGAAAATCACTGACAGGGCAGCCCCGGCAATGGCAGCGGTCACAAAGCCGGCCGCCGGGCTACCGGTTGAATGGGCAGCGGCAAAGCCGGCAAGTGCCCCTGCGATCATCATGCCCTCAACGCCGAGGTTCAGGACACCTGCACGTTCGGCCAGCAACTCACCAAGGGCAGCAAACAGGATTGGAGTTGCGGCTGACAGGATCATTATGATCAGGGTGGAAAGATCAATCATGCTGTGATCCTCTGCCGGATGCGATAGCGGGTCAGGAGGTCGAATCCCAGTAGGTAGAACAATAACATTCCCTGAAATACCTGAACGGTTGCAGCAGGCATTTGCAGCGTGAGCTGTGCAATATCACCGCCGATATAGGTCAGTGCCATCAGCAGGCCAGCCAATACGATACCAACCGGATGCAGCCGGCCAAGAAAGGCCACGATAATTGCAGTGAATCCGTAACCTGACCCGAAACTGTCGGTGATCTGACCGGCTGGGCCCGCAACCTCGAACAGACCGGCCATGCCGGCAAGTGCTCCGGACAGGCCAAGACAGAAGGATACGAGTGCTGCGGGTCTGACCCCGGCGAAACCTGCGGCGCGCGGGGCTGTTCCTGCAGCGCGGATCTGCAGTCCGAGGATATGACGTGACATGAGTACCCATATACCCAGAACGGCAAAACCGGCCGCGATTACACCCCAGTGAATGCCGGTTCCGGCAATCAGTTCGGGATTTGCGGCAGAGGCATATTGTGACAGGTTGCGTGATCCGGGCATGCCGAAACCATCCGGATTTCGCATCGGTCCAAAGGCCATCCAGGCGGCAACCTTTTGCGCAACATAAACCAGCATCAGTGAAACGAGGATCTCCGAAGCCCCAAAGCAGTTGCGCAGCACGGCCGGGATCATGCCCCAGAGCCAGCCGCCAAGAGCACCGGCAAGGATCATGGCCGGAAACAGCCACCAGCCCTCCGCCGGATAAGTGAGAAGGGCCACTGCTGCGCCACAGATGCCGCCGATGATGTATTGTCCCTCTGCACCGATATTCCAGATGCCGGCCCGAAAACCGACTGCCAGCCCACAGGCGATCATGATCAGAGGTCCTGCCTTAATCAGCAATTGCGGACGTGAATAACCAGCTGACGCCCCGAACAGGGGGTCCCAGAATATGGTACGGATTGCGGCTGCCGGGTCGTAGCCCATGATCCCGAACAGGATTGCACCTGTCAGCATGGTGGCGGTCACAGCCAGAAGCGGTGTGGTAAATTGCCAGATCAGGGGCGCGTCGTTGCGTGCTTCAAGTTGCCACATGTGCGGCCTCCATCCCGTGAACACCACCCAGCATCAGGCCGATTTCATCAAGGCTCAGCCCTTCTGTCGGGTATGGGGCAGACAGGCGGCCCTCATTCAGGGCGCAAAAGCGATCGCCCAGCTCCAGTAATTCATCAAGATCCTGGCTGATAACGATAACGCCGGCACCGCTGGCGGAAAGATTCAGGAGAGCCTGCCGGATTGCAGTGGCGGCACCTGCATCGACGCCCCATGTCGGCTGATTGACCACCAGCACATTTGGTGCCTGAAGAACCTCTCGGCCGATGACAAATTTTTGCAGGTTTCCGCCTGATAATGCGGAGGCTGTTGTATCCGGCCCTGGCGTGCGAACGTCGAAGTCAGTGATGACCTTCTGTGTATATCCCTGCGCCGCGCTGTGACGGATTATACCACCGGGAGCCAGATTCTGTCGCGTCACGGCTGTCAGCAAAGTGTTTTCAGTCAGTGAAAACCCCGGTACGGCGGCATGACCAAGGCGATCTTCGGGTGCGGCAAGCAGCCCTGCCCCACGCCGTGCAGCGGGTCCCGCATGTGACAGGTCCTTCCCCTCCAGCAAGACCGTTCCAGGTGGGGATGTGATTTCGCCTGAAAGCGCCGAAAGCAGTTCCTCCTGTCCGTTTCCGGCAACTCCGCCAATGGCCAGTACCTCACCGGCATGAACCTGAAGCGAGACGGATTTCAGGGTTGTGCCATCCACTGATGACGGGGCAAGGCTGAGGTTTCGGATATCCAGCAGGCACTTTCCGGGGCATCGGCCGGAACGATCAATCTTGCGCATTTCGCGACCGACCATCATGGCCGCCAGATCACGCGCGGAATGGTCGCGAGGGTGACAGCTGTCGACGACGCGGCCCTGACGGAGAATTGTGGCGTGGTCGCAATGTGTGCGGATCTCATCCAGCTTATGGCTGATATACAGGATCGAGGTTCCGGAATCAGCCAGCTTGCGCAATGTCGAGAACAGGATTCCGGCCTCCTGCGGGGTTAGAACGCTGGTTGGTTCATCCATGATCAGCAGGCGGGGGGTAGCCAGAAGGTTTCGGATAATCTCGACCCGTTGCCGCTCACCTGCCGAAAGGTTCATGACCCGCCGGGTCGGATTCAGGGGTAATCCGTAATCCTGACTAAGAGCGGCAATGCGTTCGGCCAGCATGCGTCGTGGAGGAGGATGATCAAGGCCAAGTGCGATATTCTCGGCAACAGTCATCGCATCGAACAGGCTGAAATGTTGAAAGACCATTCCCACACCTGCCGCGCGGGCAGCATGAGGATTGGCAGGGGCGAATAGGGTGCCGTTCAAGAACATATGACCGTTATCTGGCCGAACCAGTCCATATATGGTCTTGACCAACGTGGATTTTCCGGCCCCGTTTTCGCCCAGAAGCGCGTGAATATTGCCTGCCTTCACTGTAAGTGAAATGGAATCATTGGCTTTGACGCCCGGATAGGTCTTGCTCAGACCCTCAGCGCGAAAAATGGCGTTATCGCTCAAGTTTTTGTCCCTGTCTTTCTCATGTTCGATTTAGACAGATTCTTTCGCATCGGGCAATTGTGCATTCAGTCAGTAAGCCTTAGCTTTGGCTCATGCCGGACAATCAGCCTCGTTTCATCCACCTTCGCGTCCATTCCGAACATTCGTTGCTGGAAGGAGCAGTTCCCGTCAAAAAGCTTGCCGGGCTGGCGAAGGATGCAGGTATGCCCGCCGTGGCCCTGACCGATACCAATGCCATGTTTGCGGCTCTGGAATTCAGCGTGAAAGCACGGGATGAAGGCGTTCAACCCATTATCGGCTGCCAGATTACGCTGGAACTCGGGGGGCAGGCGGGCCCGGTCTTGGCATTGGCGCAGAATCATGAAGGCTGGCTGAACCTTATGGCCCTGTCCAGCTGTCTTTACCTGCGCAAGGATGGTCAGCCGGTTTATGTCACCGAAGATGAACTGGCCACCCGTTCGGCGGGGCTGATCCTGCTGACAGGCGGGGCGGACGGCCCGGTCGGGCGCCTGATCCGTGCCGGAGATCCTGCCGGGGCCGAGTCGGCACTGCGTCGTCTGCATGGAGTTTTTGAGAACCGGCTTTATGTTGAGCTGCAACGGCACAAGGATGAATCCGGTCGCCTGATGGAAGCCGAAGCTGCGTCCGAAGATAGCATGATCCGCCTGGCCTACATGCTGGAGTTGCCGCTTGTTGCGACGAATGATGTCTATTTCCCCAGTCCCGAGATGTTTGAGGCCCATGATGCGCTGATCTGCATTTCGGAACGGGCCTATGTTGATCAGTCCCAGCCACGCCGGCGGCTGACGCCGAATCACGATTTCAAATCGACCGAGGAAATGGTGCTGCTTTTTGCGGATCTGCCCGAGGCCATCGAAAATACGGTTGAAATTGCACGCCGTTGTGCTTTTGCTGTGTCCCGGCACAAGCCGATCCTGCCGCGATTTGCCGATGATGAGGTTGAGGAATTGCGCCGTCAGGCCCGTGAAGGGCTGGAAGCGCGGCTGGCTATCATTCCTCATGCCGTGCTGGTTGAGGAATACCAGAAACGACTGGATTTTGAGCTGGGTATCATCGAACAGATGGGCTTTCCCGGCTACTTTCTGATCGTGGCTGATTTTATCAAATGGGCCAAGGATCAGGGGATTCCTGTCGGGCCGGGGCGTGGGTCTGGCGCGGGGTCTCTGGTGGCTTATGCGCTGACCATTACTGATCTTGATCCGCTGCGCTATTCACTGCTGTTCGAACGCTTCCTGAACCCGGATCGTGTCTCGATGCCGGATTTCGATATCGACTTCTGCATGGATCGCCGGGAAGAGGTGATCCGTTATGTGCAGGAAAAATATGGCGCTGAGAAAGTAGGTCAAATCATTACCTTCGGCGCACTTCTTTCCAAAGCCGCTGTGCGCGATGTGGGGCGCGTGCTGCAGTTGCCATTCGGGCAGGTTGACCGGCTGTCCAAGATGATTCCGGTTGAGGGTGTGAAACCTGTTTCCGTTACCAAGGCCATTGCCGATGAACCCCGCCTGCGTGAAGCGCGAGATGCTGAAGAGGTCGTAGCCCGTCTGCTGGATTATGCTGCCAGGGTCGAAGGATTATACCGGAATGCGTCGACCCATGCTGCGGGGGTGGTGATCGGGGACCGGCCGCTGGACCAGCTGGTGCCGCTTTACCGTGATCCCGCATCCGAGATGCCGGCAACGCAGTTCAACATGAAATGGGTTGAGCAGGCGGGGCTGGTAAAGTTCGATTTTCTGGGACTGAAAACCCTGACGGTCATTCAGAACGCTGTGGACCTGATCCGCGTTTCGGGCCGGCATCTGCATATCGGTCCGGATGGCGGGCAGCTTTATGATCCTCCGGAAGCGGCGATTGATGAAATCAATGCCATCCCGCTGGATGACAGGGCCAGCTATGATCTGTTTGCCAGTGCCCGCACAGTTGCCGTATTTCAGGTTGAAAGTTCAGGGATGATGGATGCGCTGCGGCGGATGAAACCAACCTGTATTGAGGATATCGTTGCTCTGGTCGCACTTTACCGCCCTGGCCCGATGGAAAATATCCCGACTTATTGTGAAGTAAAGAATGGACAGAAAGATCTTGAATCCATTCATTCTTCCATTGATCATATTCTTGCCGAAACTCAGGGTATCATCGTCTATCAGGAACAGGTGATGCAGATTGCACAGGTCATGGCCGGTTATTCGCTTGGCGGTGCTGATCTGCTGCGCCGGGCGATGGGCAAGAAGATCGCCGAGGAAATGGCCAAGGAGCGGCCAAAGTTTGTTGATGGCTCGGTTGCAAACGGCGTAGATTCAAAAAAAGCAGGCGAAATTTTTGATTTACTTGAAAAATTTGCCAATTATGGATTTAATAAATCGCATGCTGCAGCTTACGCAGTGGTCAGCTATCAGACTGCTTGGCTGAAGGCTAACCATCCGGTTGAGTTCATGGCCGCAGTGATGAACTGTGATATCCATCTGACTGATAAACTTGCTGTTTATAAGCGTGAGGTTGACCGGATGGGGATTGAGGTTGTGCCGCCCTGCGTCAATCGTTCCGGTGCCAGGTTCACGGTACGGGACGGGCACATCCACTATGCGCTCGGGGCGCTGAAAGGTGTTGGGGTCGATGCGATGCGCAATATCGTTGATGTCCGAAGAGATCAGCCTTTTACGGATATGGTTGATTTTGCCCACCGTGTCGATCTGCGTCGTATCGGCAAGCGGGCACTGGAGATGATGGCCAAGGCCGGTGCCTTTGATCTGCTGGATGATAACCGTGCGCGGGTTCTGGCATCGCTGGATGGTCTGGTTGCGTTTTCCGCAGCAAGCCATGATCAGGCCGCTTCGAACCAATCCTCGCTTTTTGGGGGAGGCGAGGACTTGCCGCCGCCACGGCCGGTCCTTGCGCAGATATGGCTGCCTTCGGAAAGGCTGGGTCAGGAACATCAGGCCATCGGGTTCTACCTGTCCGGCCATCCAATTGATGATTACCTGCCGGCACTGCGCCGGATTGATGTGTCTACCTTGGCTGAGATCAGGGCAGCGGCGGCATCTGGTCCGCTTGTGACCTATATTGCCGGAACAGTGTCTAGCCGTCAGGAAAAGAAATCGGCCAAGGGTAATCGCTTTGCTTTCATTGGCGCATCAGATCCGACCGGACTTTATGAAGCTGTTGTCTTTTCGGATGTTCTGGAAGCCTCCCGTGAGTATCTGGAACCTGGCAGTAATGTCGTCATGCAGGTACAGGTTGAACCGCAAGGGGATGAGGTCAAGATGCTGGCACGTTCCGTTGTTCCGCTGGATACAGCCATTGCGAATGTTGGGCCGGCGGTTCTGGCGGTCCTGATGACCAATGGGGCCGGGGTTGAGGAACTCAGCCAGACAGTGGAAGCATTGCGGACTGAAGAACGCCGTGGCCGGGCCGGAAAACTGGTCCTGCGTGTCCACGAAGGCAATGAGGTCTATGACGTGGAAATCTGTACTGATGCCCCTGTCGATCCTGTCGCACGCCAACGGCTGAGAATCGTGCCCGGAGTGCTGGATGTCAGGGAAGAATGATGGGGCAGGCGGTTGATTATATCTGATGGCAATGCTGCCGTCAAATGATCATGAAAAAGGGCGTCCGGATGGACGCCCTTTTCGATTCCTGCCATGGGCAGAGAATGATGATTACATCATTCCCATGCCGCCCATGCCACCCATACCGCCCATGTCAGGGGCGCCACCGGCGGCACCTTTCGGCTCGGGCTTCTCGGCGATCATGGCTTCGGTGGTGACCAGCAGGCCAGCGACCGAGGCAGCATCTTCCAAAGCGGTCCGTACGACTTTGGCCGGATCGATCACGCCGAACTTGAACATGTCGCCATATTCTTCGGTCTGTGCGTTGAAGCCGAAAGCCTTGTCGCTTGATTCACGGATCTTGCCTGCGACGACTGCGCCGTCAACACCAGCGTTCTCAGCGATCTGGCGCATCGGGGCTTCCAGTGCGCGGCGGATGATGGCGATGCCTGCATCCTGATCCGAGTTCTCACCGGTGACGCCTTCCAGGGCTTTGCCACCTTGAACTAGTGCAACGCCGCCGCCGACGACAACGCCTTCCTGAACGGCTGCGCGGGTCGCGTTCAGTGCGTCATCGACACGGTCTTTACGCTCTTTCACTTCGACTTCGGTCATGCCACCGACGCGGATGACGGCAACACCGCCAGCCAGCTTGGCCACGCGCTCCTGCAGTTTTTCCTTGTCGTAATCACTGGTGGTTTCCTCGATCTGCTGACGGATCTGACTGACACGTGCTTCGATCTCGGCTTTTTCACCGGCACCATCGACGATGGTGGTGTTATCCTTGTTGATCGAGACCTTCTTGGCGGTGCCAAGCATGTCGACGGTGACATTTTCCAGCTTCATGCCCAGATCTTCACTGATGACCTGACCACCGGTCAGGATTGCGATGTCCTGCAGCATGGCCTTGCGGCGGTCACCGAAGCCCGGAGCCTTGACCGCTGCAATTTTCAGGCCACCGCGCAGCTTGTTGACAACCAGCGTTGCCAAGGCTTCGCCTTCGACGTCTTCCGCAATGATCAGAAGCGGCTTCTGTGACTGGATTACTGATTCCAGCAGGGGAACCATCGGTTGCAGAGAAGACAGTTTCTTTTCGTGCAGCAGGATATAGGCGTCTTCCAGTTCGGCAATCATCTTGTCCGGGTTGGTGACGAAATAGGGCGACAGGTAGCCACGGTCGAACTGCATGCCTTCGACAACTTCGACTTCGGTGTCCAGCCCTTTGTTTTCTTCGACGGTAATCACACCTTCGTTGCCGACGCGCTGCATGGCGTCTGCGATGAAACGACCGATCTGTGCTTCACCATTAGCGGAAATGGTGCCGACTTGTGCAACTTCGTCGCTGTCGCTGACAGGACGCGAGGCTGCCTTGATCGCTTCAACAACTTTTGAGGTGGCCAGGTCAATGCCGCGCTTCAGGTCCATCGGGTTCAGGCCGGCGGCGACTGACTTCAGACCTTCTTTGATGATAGCCTGAGCCAGAACGGTGGCGGTGGTGGTGCCATCACCGGCTTCGTCATTGGTGCGCGATGCAACTTCGCGGACCATCTGGGCGCCCATGTTTTCGAACTTGTCGCTGAGTTCGATTTCCTTGGCAACCGAAACACCGTCCTTGGTGATACGGGGGGCGCCAAAGGACTTGTCGATCACGACGTTGCGGCCTTTCGGGCCCAGAGTTACCTTGACTGCATCAGCCAGGATGTTGACGCCTTTAAGCATTGCGTCACGGGCAGTGGTGTTGAACTTGACGTCCTTGCCAGCCATGTTGTCTCTCCTAAGTGTATTCGTCAGTTGAAGCGTCTGTCAGGGGCGGCTGATCAGTCAATGATGCCCATGATATCGCTTTCCTTCATGATCAGCAGCTCCTCGCCATCCAGCGAAACTTCGGTGCCGGACCACTTGCCGAACAAAACGCGGTCGCCTGCCTTGACAGCCGGTGCGATCAGCTCGCCGGAATCTTTGCGGGCACCTTCGCCAACGGCGATGATTTCGCCTTCAGCAGGCTTTTCCTTGGCGGAATCGGGGATGATCAGCCCGCCCTTGGTCTTTTCGTCGGATTCGACGCGACGGACCAGAACGCGGTCGTGCAGTGGTTTGAAAGCCATGATAACACTCCGGTGTTTCAGGTTGCAGTGTCTGTTATTGGCACTCAATCTTGGAGAGTGCCAATGCCGTCGATCTAGGCGGCGACCCGGATAGTGTCAACGGTGGGCACAGGAAAAATTATTCCTGCTCTGGTTTTTGCCGTGAGGCTGTGAGACGCTGATCCGGTTAATGACGGAGCCAGCCATGAAACATGTCCTCGCATCACTGATCCTGTGCCTTGCAACAGGAAGTGCCGTATCGGCTGAATGCGTTGGCACCAACCTGATCGAAGCAATGTCTGAGGCCGATCAGGTGGAGATACGTGCCCGGACAGATGTAATTCCCTATCATCGGGGGCTGTTCTGGCAGGCGACACGCGATGATGCCCAGATTACGCTGATTGGTACCTATCATTTTGATCATCCCGGCCTTGCGGTCATTGTCGAGGATTTCGCGCCTGTGATCCGGGATGCGCAGACATTGTTGGTAGAGGCCGGGCCAAAGGAGGAAAAGGAGATCCAGACTACGCTGATACAGGACCCTTCCATCATCATGGATGCGACTGGTCCGACCTTGCCTGAGAGGATGGAGGATGCAGACTGGAAGCGACTCGTGACGGCACTGGAGGTGCGCGGAATTCCCGGGGTTATGGCATCGCGGATCCGGCCATGGTATGCGGTGACGGTATTGGGGATATCGCCTTGCATGATGGCTCAGGTGGTCAAGGATGGTGGTGCGCGGGGGCTGGATCGGCAACTGATGGATGTGGCCAGTTCAGAAGCGGTTCCGGTTCAGGCACTGGAACCGTCCGATACATTTCTGAAGCTGTTTGGGGATCTGTCTCCGGACGAAGAGATCGAGATGCTGATTTATGCGTTGCCTTCGGCAAGCTATGCGGATGATTATGCGACGACCCTGACGGACGCCTACTTTGATGAAGATGTCTGGACGATCTGGGAGTTTTCTCGCGTTGATGGCTATCGCAATTCCGGTCTTCCGGCAGAAAAGGTCGATGAAATGACCGATGAAGCCCAGGTGTTGCTGATGGACGAACGCAACCGCAGTTGGATTGCCCCCCTGACAGAAGCCGCAGCAGAGGCTGCCGAAAATGATAAGGGCGTTGTTGCCGCTTTTGGTGCGCTGCACCTGCCGGGTGAAGAAGGCGTTCTGCGACTGCTGGAAAAGGATGGCTGGACTGTGAAACGGTTGCAGTGAGTATCCGTAATTTCTTCAACTATACTCTTCGGCGGGGCTGGAGCGAAACTTACACATAATGCCCGGGACCCGTTTTCTTGATAAGACATGGTCTGATGTTGACCTGCACTGCGTGTGATATCCGATACATCAGAGCGGTATATGTATTTTGCATAGGTGAGGCGTATCGCTGATGACGATTACGTCTGGCCTAATCTCCATTCTGACAGGGGTTTCGCTCATGTTGGCAAATATGAGAGATCTGCTGTGTGTTCACACCATCCGGTACGTTCGGGCAGGGTAATTCTGCCCATATGTATATTCTTTTACTTCATTTTCCAACGGGCCTGAAACCGGCGGGATGCAAGTCAGACCTTCACAGGTTGGTGAGTATCTCTGGCAATGCGGGATGATCTGAGTGACAAACAGGTATTCAAGATTTTTATAACATACAGGAATTTCAAGCATGCGTACCTATTCGGCGGATGAGGTTGGTGCATATCTGGCATCCGGATATTGGAGCAGTACCGGGAAATGGACCCCTCCGTCGTATGGAGTGGATATTACCGTCAACCTGAAATCTCTGAGTGATGGTAACAGGGATCTGGCGTGGCTCGCACTGGAGGCGTGGTCGGCACTGGGGTTCAGTTTTACCGAAACGAAGTCCCATAGTGCCGATTGGATCCTTCAGGATAACAACAAAGGCGCACAGACGACATGGAGTCCGTATTCCGGGCAGGCAATCGTGAATGTCGGCCCTGACTTTACCGCGGAATTTGGTTTGGATTTTGGCGGCTATACTTATCAAAGCTGGTTGCATGAAGCCGGACATGCCCTGGGGTTGGGTCATACCGGCACCTATAATGCGGTCCGGAAGATGGGTGCCGATAACCTGTTCAGCAATGACAGCTGGCAAATGTCGGTCATGTCGTACTTCTCACAGGATGACAGTGCCGCAATCAATGCATCCTATGCCTATGCATTGACGCCGATGCCGGGTGATCTGGCCGCAATAGATCAGCTTTATGATATGAAATACGTCGTCGGAGCAGGAGATACGGTTTATTTCTGGGACACGAATGACACGGGTATATATGGGTACATCAGCCAGCAGATCGTTTCGGGCAAGCTGACAACGCCATTCACCATGACGATCCGGGATGATTCAGGAAAGGATAGCCTGAATTTCAGTGGTGACAGCCGGGAGGTCGTTCTGGACCTGAATCCTGGCTCAATCAATTCAGCTTTTGGGCTGATCGGCAACCTGCTGATTGAAATGAACACCATTATCGAAACGGTTATCGGGTCCGGAGGAAATGATACGGTTTCAGGGCAGGGCGTTGATAACCTGTTGGATGGACGTGTGGGGGACGACTGGCTGGATGGTCGTGATGGTCATGATACGCTGATTGGTGGTGAAGGTGCGGATACATTATATGGCGGTGCAGGCAATGACGTCCTGAATGGCGGGGTTGGTGCTGACCAGATTGATGGCGGTGATGGTGTCGATACGCTGGAATATGGGGATGGGGAAACGGTTCTTGACCTGCTTGCGCCGGACCTTAATGCCGGTGAGGCTTTGGGCGATATGATTTCTGGTATTGAGCGGATCAAGACAGGCCGGGCTGCCGACAAGGTTTATGGAGATGATGCCGGTAACGTATTGATATCCTCGGGTGGCAACGATCTGCTGGATGGTCGTGACGGTCATGACAAGATCAATGGTGGCGGCGGCAGGGATACGCTGGTTGGCGGGGCTGGAAACGATACGTTACATGGTGGTGCCGGGGCCGATCTTCTGGATGGTGGTCCAGGGATCGACAAGGTTACTTATGCCAATGTGGACAGTGTGATTGACCTTTCCGACTCCTCGCAGAATAGCGGCGGCGCCAGAGGGGATCAGCTGATCGGGATTGAAGATGTCGGTGCAGGTGACGGAGATGATGAGATCTATGGGAATGAGGTTGCGAACCGGCTGATTGGCAATGGCGGTGCAGATCTGATCGAAGGGCGTCAGGGTGACGATATTCTCAAGGGCTATGATGGCAACGACACGCTGGCCGGCGGGGAAGGCAATGACAAGGTTTCCGGCGGACAGGGGGATGACCGAATTGTGACGGATGCAGGTAAAGATCTTGTCACGGGCGGAGCAGGGGCCGATATGTTTGTCTTCCGTGGCGGTGCGGTGATCATCACGGATTTCTCCGGTGATGAGGACAGCCTGCTGGTTGAATTCCCCATACCGGATCTGCCCGAACCACAGGTTTCCGACCTCATTGACATGGCCGTGATTGATGATAGGGGGCTGATCCTGGATTTTGGGGGTGGAAATTATATCCGCTGTGTGGGTGTCAATGACCCCAATGTGTTACAGGATGACCTGATTGTGGCCTGACCGGGCTGCCGTTCTCAGTCCAGCGTGCGCCGGAAGCGCAGCAGTGCAAGTGCCCCGAAGACAAGGGTGAAGATGGCCAGGGCGAACAATGGCTGGGCGACATCTTCGAATGTCGCCCCCTTCAGCATGATCCCCCGGATAAGGCGCAGGAAATGGGTCAGGGGAAAGGCTTCGCCCAATGCCTGTACCCAGCCGGGCATGCCCCGGAAGGGAAACATGAATCCGGATAACATGATCGAAGGCAGGAATATGAAGAATGTCAGTTGCATAGCCTGCATCTGTGTGCGTGCCAGTGTTGAGACCAGATAGCCAAGGATCACAAGGGCTAGAACGAATATGACTGTTCCGGCAGTCAAGAGGCCCAGACTGCCGATGGAGGGGACCCCGAAGAGGCTGCGTGCTGCAACCAGAACGACCAGCACCTGAACTGCACCGACAGCCATATAAGGAATAATCTTGCCCAGCATTATTTCCAGTGGGGTGGCCGGCATGGCCAGCAGGTTTTCCATCGTGCCCCGTTCCGTCTCGCGGGTCAGGGCCATGGATGTCATCATGACAAGGATCATTTGCAGGATCACGCCAAGCAGTCCCGGCACAATGTTATATTGGGTAATCCCTTCCGGGTTATATATCCAAGCGACAATTTTATGATACTGTATCTTTATGAGCCATCCGATTGCCTTTCGTCGTCATGTCCTGCGGGTCAGGGAGCGTGACGGATTGAGCTTTGCCGAGGTTGCCGACGGGTTCTCGGCAGGCATTGCTTCTGTGACACGCAGGTCGAAGCGACCGGAGCCGAAGACTGATGAGCGCCGCCCGGGCCGTCGGATCGCCCCCGTGCTGGTTGCGCAGGACGTGCCCGATCAGCCCGATGCCTCTCTGCACGGGCGCGCGGCGCGGGGAGGCGA
>JBKEAB010000069.1:0-25445 GCA_047971845.1 Paracoccus sp. (in: a-proteobacteria)
AAAAAGGGGGGCGCGGGGCCGCCTGATCGGTCGCACCAAAGGCGGCATGAACACGAAGCTGCATGCCATCTGCGACAGCCAAGGTCGACCGATTGACCTGTTCATCACAGCTGGACAGGTCAGCGATTACATCGGCGCACGGGCGCTGCTCGGTGGCTTGCCGAAGGTCGATTGGCTGCTCGGAGATCGCGGCTATGACGCGGACTGGTTCAGAGAAGCTCTGAAAGACAAAGGGATACGCGCCTGTATCCCCGGCCGAAAGCAACGCAAGACACCAGTCAAATATGATAAATGCCGTTACAAACGCCGCAACCGGATCGAGATCATGTTTGGCAGGCTCAAGGATTGGAGGCGCGTCGCCACCCGCTATGACCGCTGCCTCAAGGTCTTCCTCTCAGCCATCGCCCTCGCCGCAACCGTCATCTACTGGTTATGAACCCTGGCCCTAACCGCCTGATTATGTTTATGATTGGTTGCATTTCTTGCGCCAATCTGCAACCTGCGGTTTGGCTGTGCCAAATATATGTCAAAATACAAGGTGATAGCGCTATGCGTGACTTTTTTATAAACTGGGCTGAGAAGCTTCTGACAGTTTTGATCGTATTGCTGATGATTGGTGTCGTACTGACTGCGATTGGTGTGATGTTTACCGGTCAGCAGCCGGGTGGCTTCCTTGCGGGGCTTCTGGTTCTGGTTCTGGGCCCGCTTTACGTCATTATTCTGGGCGGTGCGATGTATGTTTCCTTCGGTATTTTCCGTAATACGCAGGAAACCAACCGCCTGCTGGCCGAATTGCTGCGTAAGTAATATTTCGGACAGGTATCAAAAAGGGGCACGTTGCAATTGCGGCGTGTCCCTTGTCATCCGGTAAAGTCAGATCAGTCTTTCGGGCCGATCATCTCCTCCGGGCGAACGATGGAATCAAATTCCGCTTCGGTCACAAAGCCCATGTTGACAGCTTCCTCGCGCAGGGTAGTGCCGTTTTTATGTGCAGTTTTTGCCACCTTGGTCGCGTTATCGTAGCCAATGGTTGGGGCCAGAGCGGTGACCAGCATCAGAGATTCTTTCATCAACTTGTCGATCCGTGCCGTGTTGGCCTGCGTACCCACGACCATGTTATCGGTGAAGGACCCGGCTGCATCGCCCAGAAGCTGCATGGATTGCAGAACGTTATAAGACATCATCGGATTGTAGACGTTCAGTTCAAAATGACCCTGAGACCCGGCAATGCCGACAGCGGCGTCATTTCCCATAACATGAGCACAAACCATGGTCAGGGCTTCGGCCTGGGTAGGGTTGACCTTGCCCGGCATGATGGAGCTTCCGGGTTCGTTTTCTGGCAGGATCAGTTCACCCAGACCTGACCGCGGGCCGGAACCCAGCAGGCGCAGGTCATTGGCGATCTTGAACAGGCTGGCGGCAATGGTTTTCAGGGCACCCGAGAAAAAGACCATGGCATCATGCGCGGCAAGGGCTTCGAATTTGTTTGGCGCAGTCACGAAGGGCAGGTTGGTGATGGTTGCGATCTCTGTTGCGATTTCCTTGTCCCAGCCTTTTTGGGTGTTCAGCCCGGTGCCAACAGCCGTACCGCCCTGTGCCAGTTCATAGATTTGCGGCAGGCACAGTTTTATCCGCTGGATCCCCATGTGCACCTGATGAGCGTAGCCGCCGAATTCCTGACCAAGGGTCAGTGGCGTCGCATCCTGTGTATGGGTGCGGCCAATCTTGATGATATCCTTGAATTCTTCGGATTTTGCGACCAGTGCAGCATGAAGTTTTTCCAGACCGGGTATCAGTACATCACGGGCCATCATGCCAATTGCGACATGCATTGCAGTCGGGAATGTATCATTCGAGGACTGACCCATGTTGCAGTGATCGTTCGGGTGAACCGGGGTCTTGGAGCCCAGATCGCCCCCGAGGACCTCAATGGCGCGGTTGGATATGACCTCATTTGCATTCATATTTGACTGAGTGCCCGAACCCGTCTGCCATACAACTAAAGGGAAGTTGTCATCGAACTTGCCTTCGAAAACCTCGGTCGCGGCCTGTTCCATGGCGCGGGCAATATCGTCGGGCAGTTTGCCGTTACGATGATTGACGCGTGCCGCTGCCAGCTTGATTGCGCCGAGTGCGCGGATAATGGCGACGGGCTGCCGTTCCCAGCCGATCGGAAAGTTCATGATCGAACGCTGTGTCTGTGCGCCCCAGTATTTGCTGGCATCAACCTCAAGCGGGCCAAAGCTGTCGGTTTCGGTGCGGGTCTTGGTCATGTGCGGCTCCCTCGCGGATTTGCGCAGGTTTTAGCCATGTCAGGCAAGATTCGCAATCAGCATGCGATTGTATGCCGTGTTGACACGGTTCGATCTGCACCGAAACATTTTTAGCAGAAGTAACTTATACTGCCCCAATGCAGGAGGGTTCTACATTGCTGGATTATTTTGATTTGCACTTCCTGACAGAGGCCGGCTTTGCTGCAATGGCAGGCTGGTCCCCCTGTCAATTGCAGGCAGCGGTCCAGGACCGTCTTGTGCCGGGACCGTCCTATCGGTTGGCGGGACAGGTGCATGTGACTTCGTTTCTGGATGATGGTGTTCAGGATCTGGACGTTGCTTATCACCTGACATCGCATCTGGCATGGATTGGGGAAATCCAACGATTTGGAATCAAGGATGAAGCAGAGGCGAAGGCTCTGTTCATGTCGCGTTATGAAGGGGCAAAGCGCATTTTTGCCATGACGGATCCGGGAGCGGCACTGATCATGGCAGCGCCAGAGGTGATGCCGGCATTTGATGAGCAACATGCCATGATGACATGGGATCACTTTCTGAACGGTGTCTATGGCAGTTGCACAAGGAATGGCGCTCCGGAAACGATTTTCTGCAAACAGGTTGGTGTCAGGATGATTGAAGCGTTGATCAGGACAGCTCCAGAAGCCATGCCTGCCGCCACAAAAGCACTTTTGACAGAGGCAGTGGATTTTTTGGATCAGGTTGTGTCAGAATTTGCTCCACACGAGCGTGCGCGGTCATCTCGTCAGCGGTGTATTGATGATGTTCGGGCATGCTACCTGGCAGAGCAGAAAGACAAGAAGTCTGACAGGCTGCCCTAATTTCCGGCTTCTGATAATGCTGTACGACACAGGTTACAGCATAGCCTGATGATCAGCAGGACGAGACTGGATCCGGAAGCTTTACTTCCGCCACTTGTCCAGACTGACGACCTCGCCACCACCCTTTGGGGTGTCATCGCCGGCCGGCTCGTTGTCTGCTGCTTCGCTTGTAGCCTGTGCGTCTGCTTCAGCCTGATCGTCATCACTTTCCTGGGTTTCGAAGCGCAGGCCAAATTCCACTGATGGATCGACAAAGGTCCGGACTGCTTCAAAGGGAATGATCAGCCGTTCCGGGGAGTTCCCAAAATTCAGTGTGACCTCAAAGCCCTCGTCCGTGACCAGCAGGTCTTCATACCAGTGCTGGATGACGATGGTCATTTCGGATGGGTAACGATCACGGAGCCAGTCTGCAATTTCCACTCCGTCTTCCCGGGTATCGAATGTGATGAAGAAGTGGTGTTCGCCCGGAAGGCCCTTTTCGGTGACTTCCTGCAGCACATCAGCAATTAATCCCTGCATCGCGCGATGCATCATTCCGCCATAATCAATTGCGCGAACCATGGTGACCTCATTGACTGATGCGCGCCAGCATAGGGATCTATGTCGCAGAGGAAAGGAAAAAACACCGCAACAGTCGGGAAAAGCGGATTGAAGGAAAAGTGCAGGATTCTGTTGCAAGGCTCCTGCGGGCCCCGCCTTACGCTGCTAGGCGCAAGGAGTTAGGTTTCGGTTACCCGAGCCGCTTACGCAGCCAGAGCCACCGGAGCACGGTTGTCGTTGGCAACTGTACGTTTTGCACCGATAACGGTGGTAGCTCACCGAGACAAAGCCATCCCCTTTACACGTTCGTCGATCCTGTTTCGGCCCCATATCCCCCCAATGAAGGCGAATGATGGTGGAGCCGCCGGGTACCGCCCCCGGGTCCGATCCGCTTATTACGAGCGCGTTTATGCCCATAGTCCAGGTTACCCCGGACAGGCTGAATATAATGGCGGCGTTACTGCCCTGCAAGGGTGCGTCAGCCCAGTTACCGAATATAACGGATCTTGTAGCCTTCTTGATGACCCGGAATGACGGTGGGGGAAAATAACAGACCCCAAAGGGTTCCGTCATTCTGGCAAAAATATCCGCAGAAGACCGGGGAACGGACAGCCCCCGGTCCTCCGATCAGATCAGAAGCCGGCCTTGATCTTTTCGAATTCCGCCAACTGCTTTTCACGTTGCTGCGGATCATTCGGGGTTTGGGCCAGTAACGGGGCGCTGATCTCGCTCAGACCATCCTTGACAGCCGGTTCATCCTTTATGGTGTTCATTCCTGCTTTTGTGGAATGGCCATAGCCGATTGTATCCAGAAGCCCCCTTGCGGCGCGGGGTTCCAGCCAGGCATTGATGAAGTCATAGGCCTTGTCTTCACTACCGGGGCCATCCTTCATGTTGACGAAGCCACATATGAAGTTGGATGAACCTTCCTGTGCCTCCCTCTGGAACCCGACAGGATAATCGTCTTCCTGCAGATAGACCACGCCATCGTTCCAGGACCAGGCAACGTCAACCTGACCCGAGGCCATCAGCTGTGCCTGGTCCTGAGGATCCGCCCAATAGGCGGCGACATTCTGATGCGCCTGACGCAGCCAGTCGGCAGCAGCCTGAAACTGTTCGTCAGTGACAGCTGTCCAGTCGTTGGTTCCGGTTGCCAGATAGGCAAGTGCCCAGACATCATCCGAACTGTCCGGCAGAGATGTGCGCCCCTGGTAGTCAGGGTTGATAAATATATTCAGGCTTTCCAGATCCTCGGCCGGAACATTTTCGGTATTATAGGCGACGGCAGTGGCCCCCCAGTCTGTCGGAATGAACCAGACGCCTTCGGCATCCTGAAAAACTTCGGATGCGAGAAACTTCGGATCGATATCACCGAAGGTCGGTATCCTTGACGTATCCCATGGTTCGATCAGTCCGGCATCACGGTATTTCGAAACCATCTGACTGCATGGATGGACGATATCCGCCTTGAAGCCAGAGGCGATTTTCTGGAACGCTTCGTCGTCATCGCCATAAAAGGCAAAGGTCGGGCTGTCACCATGTTTGTCGATATAGCCCTGAAAAATCACGGATTCCTCAAAACCGGCCCAATCGAAGACGGTTATTTCGGAATCCGCAGCGAATACGGGGGTGGCAAGGCCCGCGAGGATTGCGGTTGAACGCAGCAAGGACATATGTGATGACCTTTCGGTTGGATATCAGCATTCTGACGCTAACGACGACCAGTGCATCGTGCAAGCATGATGATCCATGCTGGTATGGCAGAATATCAAAAATACTCCTCCACGCCTTTCCTCTGGTCGTGCCGGATATGGATTACCAACGCCCCGATGCACCACCCCCGGAGGATGAGCCACCACCAAATCCATCACTGCCCCGCTTCCAGCCCATGCTGTTTCGGGTCCGGTAATTTTCGGTGGTTCCGATGATTAGACCGTTGCGGTCGTAGGTGGTAGTCTGGTGGCGCAGAATGGTACGTTCGTTGTCGCGCCAGCCGCAATTCCGGCAGACACGCATGACCCGGTCATTTGAAATTGACCATCCTCCGCCAGAACTATCATCCCGGACCGGCGTTCTTTCCGTATGAAACCGGTTTCCATGGCATTGGGGGCAGCGTTTTGCGCGGCGTTTCAGGAAAATGAATATTGCAGGCAGCGAGCCCATAAGCAGGAAAAAAACAAGGGAAGATACTGACTTCCGATCTTGCCTCATGGCCGGGACCTGTGGACCGGATGGGGCAGCCCCGTTGGCATGAGGACGTGCAATTTGTTCAATGATTTCCAGTGTGCCCTGACGAAGCCCCTGAGAATAGTCATCTGCGCGAAAGAATGGCAGTATGCTGTTTTCTATGATCTGCTCCGAAACCTGATCATAAATGGCCGGATAACCTGTCCCCAATTCGACCCGGACCTCACGGTCATCGCGCAAAAGCAGAATCATGAAGCCGTCATTGCGTCTGGCTTCTCCGATGCCCCAGTAATTGAACAGGCGGGTTGCAAAGGGTTCCAACCCGCTCATGCCGCCATAGCGGGCGCGATTGGTCAGGGTGATAACAGTGCCTTCCATTCCTGTGTCATCATGAAGGGAAATCAGCGCCTGATCCAGAATTCGGGTGTCATCATTGTTCAGTATGCCTGCGAAATCATTGACCGAAGTATATTGCCAGTCAGGCAGGGATTGTGCCCGGACAGGCAGTGCCAGCATAAGCCAGATGAAAAGGACACGGATCATCTGTCCAGCATTTCCGGGCCGCCGGCAATCCTGCCATCGACCTTGCCAATGGCTTCCTTGTCCTTGCCTGCGTAATCGACAATATTCAGAATTGTCTGGATTGCCGCAATGCGCGCCCGCTTTTTATCGTCGGAACGGATGACCGTCCAAGGGGCAACTTTGATATCGGATCGTTTCAGGGTGTCATGAATGGCTGCGGTATAATCGTCCCATTTGCCAAGTCCTTCAACATCAACTGAAGACAGCTTCCACTGCTTCAGAGGATCCTTTTCACGGTCCAGAAACCGTTTGAGCTGTTCGGCCCGGCCAACATTCAGCCATAGTTTGACAAGGGTTATGCCGTCATCGGTCAGCATCTCCTCAAATTTAGGCAATTGTCTGAAAAAATCCTTTCTCTGACTGTCGGAGGAGAACCCGAAAACCCGCTCGACTACGCCGCGATTATACCAGCTGCGGTCGAATAACGCGATTTCTCCCCTTGCTGGAAGCCAGTCGACATATCGCTGAAAATACCATTGTGTGACTTCACGATCCGTTGGTTTCGGCAGTGCTACGATATTGGCTGAGCGCGGGTTCAGATTTTCGCGCACACGTTCTATCGTGCCGCCCTTGCCTGCGGCATCGCGGCCTTCGAAGATCACAACAACACGTTTCCCGGTGGTTGTGATATCATGCATCATTTTCACCAGTTCCAGCTGAAGCGTGTCCATATGAGTCTGGTAACTGGATCTGCCCATTTCTTCCGAATAAGGATAGGCAGGATCAAGAATATCGTTCTTGCCGGCCCTTTCAATTGCCTTGCGGATATCCTTTGGTGCGTTGTCTCTGAAATAAGCTGAAATCCTGCCGGCATAGGGCAGGGGATGAGACGGATTGTCTTTCCTGGTCATGGCTAATTCCGATATTCTGAGCGACAGATGGGCGATAAGGGGCATTAGAAATAATTGAACAAATACCGCAGAAGAAAGAAATTCTGCGCGTTATATTTGTGGATACATTATTGCTGAGTATAGCCCTTGCCGGAATATGAACAATGATCCGATATTGACTGACCGTCATTATCGGATGTGAAGACGGTGGATACCTTCAGTTGCCGATCTGTGTCATATCGTATTTTGTCGTCTGGTAGATCTCGTTGATCCAGTTGCCGTAAAGCAGATGCGCATGGCTGCGCCAGCGGTTTTGCGGTTGCCGTAGGGGATCGTCGTCCGGGTAGTAGTTTTCCGGAATATCTGCCTGTTTTCCGACAGCAATATCGCGATCATATTCGTCTTTCAGCGTGGTTGAATCATATTCGAAATGATTGAAGACATATAGTGCGCGGTGGCCGGTATCTTCGATCAGGCAGGGACCGACCTCATCGGAAGCCAGAAGAGTGGTCAGGGCAGGACGAGCATCCACATCCGTGCTGCGAACCTCGGTCCAGCGGCTGACCGGGATCAGCAGATCATCAGAAAAACCCCGCAGGTAAGGTGAGATCGGAGCGCGGTTGTCATGCCGAAAGCAACCGAATGCTTTGTTGTCCAGCAGGTGCTTGGGCAGGCCATGGAAATGCCATGCCATGGCCATACCGCCCCAGCAGACACCGAAGGTGGAATGGACATGGCTTTGCGTCCACTCGAAAACGCGGCGCAGTTCATCCCAGTATGTCACGTCTTCAAAGGGCAGGTGCTCGACAGGGGCACCGGTAATGATCAGGCCGTCGAATTTTTCCTCGGCGGCCTGAACATCGCAAAAACGGCGGTAAAAGGACTGCATGTGATCAGCGGCTGTATTGCGGCTTTCATGGTCCGACATGCGAATCAGCTGAAAATCTATTTGCAGCGGTGTTGCACCGATTAGGCGTGCAAACTGGTTTTCAGTCTGGATTTTCTTTGGCATCAGGTTCAGCAATCCGATGCGTAATGGCCGGATATCCTGCGCGGCGGCTCTGCCCGGTGACATGACCATGACGCCTTCATCTGACAGGATGTCGAAGGCTGGCAGATCATTGGGCAGGGTGATTGGCATGTTCAGGTTTCCTTTTGGTCAATTGCATGAGCAATCAAGGCAGTGAACTCGGCTGGTGAGCGGATTGCGGCAACCTCTTCGGCGGTAATCGTGACCCCATGCCGTGCCATGGCGGCATATCGTGGCTGCCGGTGTGCAAGCGCAAAGGCATAAGCCCAGCGAATGAAATCATCCGGGTCAACCTGATCTTCGCGCAGGCCCTTTTCCATACGATACGTGACCCAGGCCTTGTCGAGGAATTCGGGCTGATAATACATCGGTTTGGGATTCTGATCGAACCGGCGCACCAGTTCTGCCGTATGGTCATCCGACCCTTTGATCCAGACCATCAGCAAGTGCTGTTCCAGAGTGGTCAGGACCGGGTCATCAGGGTTTTCGGGGTCAATTACCTCGCAGATTGAACCGCCGGAATCACAGACAAAACTCGGTAACCTGTAAATATCGCGGGCGCGTTCGATAAAATGAGGTGTATCGAGTAATGCCGAGATTTCAGCTGTCCTGTGTTCGTTTTGCCGCCTCATGTAGTCGTCAAAGCCCAGCCCGCCTCGTGTCTGGCTGCCAGGCTTGCCAAGATAGGTCGATAATGGTGACAGGTTATCGAAGGTGATGTTGGATGCAATATAGACGCTGTCTGACAAGAGCAGCTCACGCAGGAAGGGAACCTTCATTGCCTCGCGTTTGAAATTGTCAGCTATGAGTTCACCCATATAGCGGGTGCCGATGCGGTAATCGATGCTGTAATGGAACCACTGGCCGGAAGCTCGCAGCATGTTTGACAGGTGCGTTTTCCCAAGTCCGGACATGCCAAACAACAGCGCACGTTTTCGGCTGCTTTGCGTCCAGGCATGTCCTGAGGAATAGATCATGGCGTCTCCTTCATGTTGCGCAATCTAGGCAGCTGAAGGGCAAGTGAAAAGCCCTGCAAGAGGCAGGGCTTTTCAGGATATTTCATGAAAGATGCGGCCGGTCAGAAACGATAGCCGATCCGGAGGCCAAGGCTGACGGCGCTGTTATCCGTCATGTCGGCCCGTACCGTATCGGGATCGCCGGTTTCCGGTTTGGAATCGCCCAGCTTGGTATAGTTGATGCCGCCAGTGATCTTCCAGTTGTCTTGTGTATAGACGCCAGCCAGTGTCAGTCCCAGCTGGCCATTGACGGGAGCCAGTGGTGAAACCAGATCATCACCTTCAGGTTCATAGGTGATCGCGGCGGAGCCAGACCATTGTTCGTTGAACCTGTACCCGACGCCCAGCGTATATGTTGTACTATCCTCCAGATTTACGAGGCCGGAAGGTACCTTGCTTGTGAAGAATGGCGGATCGACACGGAAATCTGACCAGTAAATACGGCGGATCTGACCGAAGACCAGTGTATTGGCCGCAACGCCGGTCTGGAAATCCAGTGCGATCTGCTTGGGTGTTTTGACCGTGGTTGTCCCCTGATTGACTGTCAGGGCTCCAAAGCGTTCGGTCGTCTTAAAGTCATGTTCGATTTCCGAATAATAGGTCAGGGCCACGCGGGCGGCAATATCGGGGCGTTCCCATGATATGCCGGCCAGCCAGCCGACAGCGGTGTCATCCTGCATCTTGGCGCGATAGCTTGATACGCCTGTGGGGGGAGCGCCGCCATAGGCCAGACCGTTGAGCGTGATATCTCCTGAAGCCTTGGTCACGCGAAGACCGCCGTGAACCCCGAAGCTGTCATTGAACTTATAGCGCAGGATGCCCGAGATATGCGCACTTTCAACATTGGCCTTGGTCCCACCCAGCATGATTGACCCACCATCAGCCTGGACCGGGTAGTCGATATCGGCACCATAAGGGTGTTCGATGATCAGCGCTGCGGACAGGGCCGGACTGAACTGGTGCTTATAGGCCAGGCCGACAGTATTGAAGTCCTCCGCCACGCCTTTCGTTCTGAAACCCATGATATCCGTGCCATCAATATTCGGGTTGGTGACCTGTGCGCTGAATTCGGCATAATTACCTTCTTCAAACAGGATGCCGATTGATTGGGTAGACCGCTCCACACCTGCAGAAAATGCCGGGGCCGAGGTCGCCAGCACTGCGACTGCTCCAATGATTGCTTTTTTCATTCTTATCCTCCCTGCTCGGCCTTTTTGGCCGTTTAGTATTCCTGCTAGGCTATACTTAACGGCTCACGAATCAATCACATCTCCGGCATGACGCAACGTATAGGGGGTATGCCTATGCGACACCGTGTCACTCGTGCAACGGTTGAGTGTACTTACTGGTTAATGGATGGTAAATTTCTCGGGGACAAGTAAGAAAAATGACCGAACGGTTCAGATTTGTGCCTCCAAAACAGGCACCGAAAGGGCTTTGGCGACGTGTGCCGCCGATCATTTTCATGTCGATCATGGGGATGCTTGGGCTTGCGCTTGCCTGGCGGAGCGGGGTTGCACATCTGGCCGCACCATCGGGGTTGTCAGGGTTTCTTGATGGGATTGCGGTAGCGTTGTTTCTGTTCTCCGTGACTGCCTATATCTGCAAGATTGTTCGCCGCCCTGCCGTTCTGGCTGAAGAATGCCTGACATTGCCCGGCCGGGTAGGGATCGCTTCTGCCGTGGTGTGTGTTTACCTTGCCGCCGGAGTTTTTGCAGCGCACATGCCGGGTCTGGGACGTGTGATATTGGTGCTTGGGCTGCTGGGGCAGGCCGGGCTTATTGCCGCTGATCTGTGGCAGATCATTGCACAGAGAAAGGCCGGACAGGCAGGCATGAGGTCACAGGGCAGGTTGCGCCCCGGACCTGACTGGCAGCTTAAATGGTCGGGTGTTCTGGTTGCGGCCAATATTGCGCTCATACTGGGCTGGCCCGGACTGGCAAACCTGTTGCTGTGGCCGGGGGTGGCAATGACACTGATGATTGCGCTGTTGTCTCTATGGCAGTTGCTGCGCGAACGCTTTCCACGTCAGATGTATGTACTGTTGACCCTGCATGTCGTTCCGGCTGCGGCCTTCGGAATGGTGGTGCAGCAGCTGGGGTTGCCCTTTCAGCATGTGGTGCTGGTGCTTGTCCTGATCGGGGTCATGGCCATGCCATGGCTGATTGTTCTGGGTCGGGGCGGGATCTTTCTGAGTGCATTGTGTTATCCGGTCTCTGCGGCTGCACAGTTTTTCATCCTGCAATACGCTGCTTCTCCCGGAGGGCTGTTCTTCCGGTTGTCTGCCGTCCTGATGCTGGTCGTGGCAACGCTGGTCACAATCCCGCTGACTTTCTTTACGATGCGGGACTGGGCGAGGGGACGGCTTGCCATCAGGAGCAATTCTGCCATTGCCTGAGTGATCTGTTTTGCACCGCTGTAATGACGGCCATGCAGGGGCAGGGGTGGACAAACCGGCTGCAAGATGAAAAGGGGAACTGCCAAACGACCCCCCAATCTACAGGATGGCTGCGATGCAGATTCGTGAGGCGCTTACCTTCGACGATGTTCTTCTGGTTCCGGCGGCATCTCAGGTCATGCCATCGACTGCCGATGTCATGACCCGGGTAACAAGAACAATCCGGATGAACATTCCGTTGCTCAGTTCAGCTATGGATACAGTCACTGAAAGCCGCATGGCTATTGCCATGGCGCAGGCTGGCGGCATGGGTGTCCTGCACCGGAATCTGACCATCGAACAGCAGGCTGATGAGGTTCGCCGCGTCAAGCGCTTCGAATCGGGGATCGTCTATGACCCGATTACGCTGACCCCTGATCAGACACTGGCAGATGCAAAGGCCTTGCAGGACCGTTACAATGTCACTGGCTTTCCGGTTGTGGACGGGCCGGGGCGGGTTCTTGGTATCGTTACCAATCGCGATATGCGCTTTGCCAGTGATGATGCGACCCCTGTCAAGGCGATGATGACGGCCGAAAATCTGGCAGTCCTGCGTGAGCCGGCCGACCGGGGTGAGGCGATTGGCATGATGAAGGCCCGCCGGATCGAGAAGCTTCTGGTGACGGATGTGAATGGCCATCTGACGGGTCTTCTGACGCTGAAGGATACTGAGAAATCGGTGCTCAACCCGTTGGCCTGCAAGGATGAACTGGGCCGGTTGCGGGTCGGGGCGGCCTCAACAGTGGGAAATGAAGGGTTTGAGCGCAGCCAGGCTCTGGTTGAGGCCGGAGTGGACATGGTGGTGATTGATACCGCGCACGGTCACTCCGAAGGCGTTGCCATGGCCGTTGAGAGGCTGCGGAATTTCTCGTCCGAAATCCAGATTGTTGCGGGAAATATAGCCACGGCCGAGGCAGCACGGGCTCTGATTGATGCAGGGGCGGATGCGGTCAAGGTTGGAATCGGGCCGGGGTCGATTTGCACGACGCGGATTGTCGCAGGCGTGGGCGTGCCACAGTTGACCGCGATCATGGATGTTGCCGGTGCGGCGGGTGATATTCCGGTTATCGCTGATGGAGGCATCAAGTTCTCGGGAGACTTTGCCAAAGCCATTGCGGCCGGTGCCAGCTGTGCCATGGTCGGCAGCGCCATTGCCGGGACTGATGAAAGCCCGGGCGAGGTGATCTTGTATCAGGGACGCAGCTTCAAATCCTATCGTGGGATGGGCAGTCTGGGTGCCATGGCGCGTGGCTCGGCTGATCGCTATTTTCAGAAGGATGCGGCGACGGACAAGCTGGTGCCGGAAGGGATTGAAGGACAGGTGCCCTATAAGGGGCCGGTCAGTGCCGTAATTCACCAGATGGTCGGGGGGCTGCGTGCCGCCATGGGCTATACCGGCAATGCCACTGTCGATGATATGCGCGGAGGTTGTAATTTCGTGCGTATCACCGGGGCCGGACTGAAGGAAAGCCATGTCCATGATGTACAGATTACCCGTGAAAGCCCGAACTATCGGCTGGGCTGAAACTACGGGGTATGAATTGTATGGAATGCAATGAGCGGGAATTCCGCTATTCTGGTCCGGATTCGGTTCGGGTAAGGTTGACCATTTCCATTCTGACATGTTCAGGACGCTGATCAGCGGGTTATATCCCGCAGGAACTCACCATGCCTGATCCGGCCAGCTTGTTAACCTTTGCCGCTGTTTTGCTGGGAATGGTGCTGACTCCGGGGCCGAATATGGTCTACCTGATTTCCCGCTCCATCTGTCAGGGGCCGAAGGCAGGGTTGGTTTCACTTGCTGGGGTGGCGGCAGGATTTGTTTTCTACATGATATGTGCAGCATGTGGGATTACGGCTGTTATTATGGCTGTACCTTATGCCTATGATGTGCTGCGTTTTGCGGGGGCCGTCTATCTGCTGTATCTGGCCTGGCAGGCGATCAGACCGGGTGGGAGATCACCCTTTCATGTCCATGATATGCCAAAGGATGGGTTGCGCAGGTTGTTCATGATGGGTTTACTGACCAACCTTCTGAACCTGAAGGTTGCAGTTATATACCTGTCGCTGTTGCCGCAGTTTGTTTCTTTGGAAAATGGCAGTCTTTTGGGGCAGTTGATCATATTGGGTAGTGCTCAGATCATGATCAGCCTGACTGTCAATGCAATGATTGTCATGAGTGCTGGCAGTATTGCCCTGTTTCTGGTGCAGCGGCCCGGCTGGGCCATAGCGCAACGCTGGCTGATGGGTGCGGTCCTGGCTGTGCTTGCACTGAAGATGATGACAGAGGGTCGTCGCTGATACAGGCGGTCTGCAAGAATTTATTTGCCCAATGCGTGAATTTGCGTATAAATAACCGAACGGTCGGTCAAAGGAAGGAATTCCCGATTGACGGACATGGCCTGAGACAGGGGGGGACATGGTCGAGGCTTTCATCTGTGACGCAGTTCGGACACCGATCGGACGTTATGGCGGGGCCTTGTCGCAAGTACGTGCCGATGATCTTGGTGCAGTACCTCTGGCGGCCCTGATGGCACGTAATTCCGGCGTGAACTGGAATGAAGTCGATGACCTGATCTATGGCTGCGCCAATCAGGCAGGTGAAGATAACCGTAATGTCGGACGTATGGCAGCATTGCTGGCAGGGTTGCCCACAGGGTTGCCGGGCACGACAATCAATCGGCTTTGTGGCTCTGGTATGGATGCTGTCGGTATGGCGGGCCGCGCGATTCGGGCTGGTGATTGTGATCTGATGATTGCGGGTGGGGTGGAAAGCATGTCGCGTGCGCCCTTTGTTATGCCCAAGGCTGAAAGTGCCTTTTCCCGTGCGACGGCGGTTTATGACACGACCATTGGTTGGCGCTTCGTGAACCCGAAGATGAGGACCCGGTATGGGATCGATTCAATGCCGCAGACGGCTGATAATGTTGCGGCTGATTACAATATCAACCGGGCGGATCAGGATGCCTTCGCTGCCCGTAGTCAGGTACGCTGGCAGGCGGCGCATGAAGCCGGGGTCTTTGCCGATGAAATCGTCCCGGTCAGTGTGCCGCAACGCAAGGGTGAACCGGTTATTGTCGATATGGACGAACATCCGCGTCCGGGAACAAGCATTTCAAAGCTGGCCGGCCTGAAAGGGGTTAATGGTCCGGACCTGACGGTGACGGCAGGGAATGCCTCGGGTGTCAATGACGGTGCCTGCGCATTATTGATTGCGAGTGAAAAGGCTGCAGGCAGGCATGGCCTGATCCCGAAAGCCCGGATAGTCGCCATGTCTGCCGCTGGGGTAGAACCGCGCGTCATGGGTATTGGCCCGGCACCTGCGGCACAGAAGGTGTTGGTGCGGGCAGGGCTTGATCTTGATCAGATGGATGTAATCGAACTTAACGAGGCATTCGCCAGTCAGGCGCTGGCAACATTGCGTATGCTTGGCTTGCCTGATGATTCGCCCCATGTAAATCCGAATGGCGGTGCCATTGCGCTTGGCCATCCGTTGGGCATGTCGGGTGCCCGGCTGGTGACGACAGCAACCTACCAACTCCACCGTACTGGCGGGCGCTATGCGCTTTGTACGATGTGTATCGGAGTAGGACAGGGTATTGCCATGATTATCGAACGCGTCTGAGAGGAGGAGGACTGCCATGTATGCTCAGCTTGTCAAATCCGAAGGTTCCAAACTGCGTGAGGAAATGTCACCTGAAGAAGTGGCCTTTCAGGATCGGATTGACCGCGGCGAAAAGATCGAGCCAAAGGAATGGATGCCGGAAGGTTATCGTAAGACCCTGATTCGCCAGATTGGTCAGCATGCCCATTCGGAAATCGTTGGTCAGCTGCCTGAAGGTAACTGGATTACCCGTGCGCCCACGCTGGAACGCAAGCAGATCCTGCTGGCCAAAGTGCAGGATGAGGCGGGACATGGGCTGTATCTTTACTGCGCTGCAGAAACTCTTGGCATCAGTCGCGATCAGCTGCTGGACAAGCTGCATTCGGGCGATATGAAATACAGTTCGATTTTCAACTATCCGACACTGAACTGGGCCGATATCGGGGCTATTGGCTGGCTGGTCGATGGGGCCGCGATCATGAACCAGGTGCCGTTGCAGCGGACATCCTATGGGCCATATAGCCGGGCGATGATCCGGATCTGCAAGGAGGAAAGCTTTCACCAGCGGCAGGGCTATGACCTGCTGATGAAGATGATGCAGGGAACCGATGCGCAGAAAAAGATGGTGCAGGATGCGATGAACCGTTTCTGGTATCCGGCACTGATGATGTTTGGTCCGTCCGACAAGGACAGCGTGCATTCCGCACAATCCATGACGTGGAAGATCAAGATCAACACGAATGATGAATTGCGCCAGAAATTTGTCGATCAGACCGTACCGCAGGCCGAATATCTGGGCCTGACCATTCCTGATCCGGACCTGAAATGGGACGAGGATAAAGGCGGTTACGATTTCAGTGAACCGGACTGGGATGAATTCTTCCAGGTTATCAAGGGAAACGGACCTTGCAACAGGGAACGGCTCGGGGCCCGTGTGAAGGCATGGGATGATGGACAGTGGTATCGCGATGCCATGGTTGCCCATGCGGGTAAAAGGGCTGCCCGTGGCCCGGTTGCGGCCGAGTAGGAGCATCACACCATGTCTGCCCCCGGTCCTCAGTTGCGTATGCTTTTATTTGTCTGCGTTGTATTCTTCGCGGCAATGGGAGCGGCGCATTTCTTTGGGCTGAAATGGCCAGTTCTCTTTGTTTATTGGGACACGCCGTTCCATGCCTATCAGGACAAAATTATCAGCTTCACGCTGGTGACCTATATGGCATTGTTTTTCGGGGCATTCCGGCACCGGGTCATGGTGCCTTATGCGCTGATCTCGATATGGGGAACTGTGGCGGGGCTGGCCTTGGTGAACCAGTCCGCGGCATTGGCCGGGGTCCTGGAGGGGGAGGGAACGATTGCATACTGGCTGATGACCCTTGCGTTTGGAGGGCTTGCAGCCGTGCTGACCGTATTGTGGTGGAATGACCGTTCCATTGCAGAGGTCGGCTGAAGGGAAGAAACGCGCGAAGCAAACCGGGCGGCTTTCGGGCTGCCTCATATGAAGCCAGGGCAATGGGAGGAGATCCGATGTCCAGCGAATGGCCTCTTTGGGAGGTATTTATCCGTGGCCAGCATGGCCTGAATCACCGTCATGTTGGCAGTCTGCATGCGCCGGATGCGGAAATTGCCGTTAAGCATGCCCGCGATGTCTATACACGTCGCAATGAAGGAGTTTCAATCTGGGTGGTGAAATCAGCCGATATCACCGCATCCAGCCCTTCGGAAAAGGGGCCGCTGTTTGAGCCGTCGAATGACAAGGTCTATCGGCACCCGACCTTTTACGACATTCCTGATGAAGTGGGGCACATGTGATGGCTGTGGCAGCTGAAAAGGCAGCCGCCCCGGTTTCCAACCAGGATGCGCTGTTCGAATTTCTCTTGCGGATGGGGGATAACGCCCTGGTCCTCGGGCACCGTAACTCTGAATGGTGCGGCCATAGTCCGGTACTTGAGGAAGATATTGCCCTGGCGAACATGGCGCTTGACCTGATCGGGCAGACGGCTCTTTGGCTTGGGTTGGCCGGTGATGTCGAAGGCAAGGGTCGTTCGGCGGATGATCTGGCCTATCTGCGTGATGCCTGGGATTTCCGGAATGTTCTGTTGGTTGAGCGTCCGAATGGTGATTTTGGCGCAACGCTGATGCGGCAGTTTCTGTTTGATGCGTTCCATTACCATCAGCTTCAGGCTCTGATGCAATCTGCTGATCCACGGGTGGCGGATATTGCAGCCAAGGGGCTGAAGGAGGTCAGCTATCACCTTGAACGCTCGGCTGAGCAGGTGATTGCGCTTGGTGACGGGACGGAGGAAAGCCGTCATCGCATGCAGGATGCACTGGATGATCAGTGGGGCTATGCCCTGGAAATGTTTGTAGGTGATGAAACAGACGCGAAAATGGTGTCAGCGGGTATCGCCCCGGACCCCGGCAGCCTGCGTGCTGCATGGGATGAGACGGTGAATGCCGTCCTGACCGAGGCAACGCTGACGGTTCCTGCCAACAGTTATGTCCACAAGGGCGGCAAACAGGGTACGCATACTGAGCATCTGGGTTATATCCTGGCCGAGATGCAGTTTCTTCAGCGTGCTTATCCGGGCGCGAGTTGGTAAGATGCGCCCGGATGCCACCCAGATCTGGGACTGGCTGGCTGAAGTCCCCGATCCCGAGATTCCGGTAATCTCGCTGACTGATCTTGGGATCATCCGCGATATCGGATGGGAAGGGGATACGCTGGTCGTAATTGTTACTCCAACCTATTCGGGCTGCCCTGCCACGACCGTTATCAACCTGGATATCAAAAACCACCTGCGGGACAGGGGAATTGATGATGTCAGGCTGGAACGGCGGTTGTCCCCGCCGTGGACGACCGAGTGGATCACGGCGGAGGGGCGCGAAAAGCTGCGCGAATACGGTATTGCCCCGCCGATCGATGGAACAGCTGCTGATGGCCATGTACTGGCACGGATCGGTGCGCTGATGGGGGGGCAGCAGGCAGGGGGCAGCAACCTGACTGTGCCATGTCCGCGCTGTGCGTCAAGCGATACGCGCCGGGTCAGCCAGTTTGGATCGACACCATGTAAAGCCAGTTGGGTCTGCAACACCTGTCTGGAACCATTCGACTACTTCAAATGTCACTAGAGGAACTGCCATGTCACGCTTCCTTCCCTTGCAGGTCACCGAAGTTCGTCGCGATATCCGCGATGCCGTTGTCGTGACCCTGCATCCGCGTCCCGAGGACGCCAGCAATTTTGATTTCACACAGGGTCAGTACCTGACCTTCCGCCGCGACTTTGACGGTGAGGAACTGCGACGGTCCTATTCCATCTGTGCAGGCCGTGATGAAGGTTTCTTGCGTGTCGGCATCAAGCGTGTCGATGGCGGGGCGTTCTCGACTTGGGCAAATGAGGAACTTGAGGCGGGCATGGTACTGGAAGCCATGCCCCCCATGGGTCGCTTCTTTACTGATCTCGATCCTGTTGCCGCACGTTATTATCTGGGATTCGCGGGGGGATCTGGCATTACTCCGGTGCTGTCGATTATCAAGACAGTTCTGCAACGGGAGTCGAAATCACGCTTTACGCTGGTCTACGCCAACCGTGGCATCAACACGATCATGTTCCGCGAAGAACTTGAGGATCTCAAGAACACCTATCTTGGCAGGCTTTCAGTGATTCATGTTCTGGAAGCGGAAGGTCAGGAAATCGACCTGTTTACAGGCCGGATTGATGCCGGAAAGATGACTGCGCTGTTTGATCACTGGATTGATCCGGCATTGGTGGATACAGCCTTCATTTGCGGGCCGGAACCGATGATGCTGACCATTTCCGATGGTTTGCGCAAGGCTGGTCTCAATGATGAACAGATCAAGTTCGAACTGTTTGCTTCGGGCCAGCCCGGACGCGCGAAGAAACGGGCAGTCAGCAAAGATGCAGCCCATGCCGGTGATACGACCGAAGCCGTGGTGACTCTGGATGGGACAACCCGGACATTCCAGATGCCAAAACAGGGTGAAAGCCTGCTGGATGCGGCTCTCGGAGCTGATCTGGATGCGCCATATGCCTGCAAGGGCGGCGTCTGTTCGACATGTCGCGCCAAGGTTCTGGAAGGTGAGGCCGAAATGGTCATCAATCATGCACTGGAAGATTACGAGGTTGCGCAGGGCTATGTCCTGACCTGCCAGTGCTATCCGCTGACCGACCGTATTGTCGTCAGCTATGACGAATAGGGGGCGGTTATGTCTGATATGAAAATCGAAGACTATCTTGCACAGGGTGGGAAACTGACCTCGCCGGGAAACGTGCCGCCCCGCTATCGTGGTGAACTGTTGAGGCTGATGGCATCCTTCGTGGACAGCGAACTGGCGGGTGCTGCGGGATTTGCGGATACGATCAATGATGCCCCGGGCATCGAAAACCGTATCGCAGCGGCGAAGATCACGCTGGAAAAGCTGGACCATGCCGGTCGGGTACTGGCCGTGATGGGTGAGTTTGGTGCTGATACAGCCCGCTATGATAACCGTCATGACTGGGCCGCACGCATGGGTCGCGATGCTGATGTGGCGGCGGCACGTCATGGCGACGATATGCGGTTGTCGGTCTTTCACTACCCTGTTCAGGGCTATGCCGATGCGGTGGTGCTGAATGTGTTGATGGGGCTCGCCACCGGGGTACAGCTGAATGAGATGGCGGGTATCAGCTATGCGCCGCTGGCCGACACCTTCCGCACTATTACCTCGAGAGAGGCGCGTCATGTCGAACTGGGCCTGAATGGTCTGAGACAGATCGTCGGCAATGATGAGGGCTGCCGGAAAGTCGCGGACTCAATTGCTTATTGGCTGCCGAAGGTTGAGGCCAGCTTCGGGCAGTCGGGTTCAGGGCGCTTTGACACGCTGTCCCGGTTCGGCTTGCGCCATACTGAAAATGAAAAACTGCGCGAGATCTGGGCCGGTCGCGTCCGCGATGCGCTGTCCCCCTTTGGACTAAGCTGAAAGGAAACGCCGCGATGACTATCCAGAACACGCCTCGTGTGCTGCAATCCTATGTCTGCGGAGAGTGGCGTACCGGCGACCGTGATGGCAAGCCGCTGCTGAATGCAGCTACGGGTGAAACCGTTGCGCTGATTGATGCATCGGGTCTTGATTACGGGGGTGCGCTTGAATACGGGCGCACCCGTGGCGGTCCGGCCTTGCGTACCATGACCGTTCATCAGCGTGCGTTGATGCTAAAGGAAATCGGTCTGAAACTGCTGGAGATGAAAGAGGACTTCTATACGGAAAGCCTTTGGACCGGAGCCACGCGTATAGATGGATGGGTCGATATCGAAGGGGGGGTTGGTACGTTTCTGACCATGGCATCAAAGGCGCGCCGCGAATTGCCGAATGCGCGTGTCATTCCCGATGGCGTGGTTGAACCGCTGTCGAAGGATGCCAGTTTTTCCGGTCAGCATATCCTGTCACCGCTGCAGGGTGTGGCGATCCACATCAACGCCTTCAACTTTCCGATCTGGGGGATGCTGGAAAAAATTGCCCCGACCCTGATTGCCGGGATGCCGACATTGGTAAAGCCAGCCAGCCAGACAGCCTATCTGACTGAATTGATGGTGCGTCGGATTGTGGATATGGGCATTCTGCCAGAAGGCGCATTGCAGCTGGTTTCGGGCTCGGCCGGAGACATACTGGACCATGTGACCTGCCAGGATGTCGTGACATTTACGGGTTCGGCCACAACCGGGCGGATGCTGAAGACCTCTCCGGCTGTTGTCGAGAACTCGACACGTTTCACGATGGAGGCAGATAGCCTGAATGCCTCTGTTCTGGGTCCTGATGCCGGGCCGGGAACCGAAGAATTTGACCTGTTCGTGCGTGAAGTTCTGCGTGAAATGACAACCAAGGCCGGACAGAAGTGCACAGCCATCCGCCGTGCCATAATTCCTGCCCGTTATGTCGATGCCGTGATTGATGCGCTGAAAGGAAAGCTTGCCGGGACGGTGATTGGTGATCCTGCAGTTGATGGAACCCGGATGGGACCTCTGGCCAGTCTTGATCAGCGTGAGGAGGTGCGTGAGCGTATTTCTGAGCTGAAGGGCAGCGCAAGAATTGTGCTGGGTGATCCGGACGATGTGCTGCCTGCATCCGGTGATGCAGGGAAAGGCGCTTTCATCAATCCGGTTGTCTTGCTGGCCAATGATCCGGCGAACTGTGCCGCGCATGATGTTGAAGCTTTTGGTCCGGTCGTCACGCTGATGACCTATGACGGGGTTGAGCAGGCAGTGGAACTGGCACATCGCGGGAAGGGTTCTCTGGTGGCATCAGTCTTTACGGACAGCAAGGATGTTGCCGAAGAAATGGTTCTGGGGATGGCACCCTTCCATGGGCGTGTCATGATCGGAAACCGGCGCAGTGCGAGATCTTCGACCGGACATGGCAGCCCTCTGGCTTCGCTGGTTCATGGTGGTCCCGGTCGTGCCGGTGGAGGTGAAGAACTGGGCGGAATGCGTGCTGTCAAGCATTACATGCAGCGTACGGCCGTTCAGGGTGCTCCGCGGCTGTTGTCATCTGTGACCGCTATCTGGTCCGAGAATGCCGATACCCACGCCGGCAAGCACCCGTTCCGTAAATCGGTGGCAGAACTGCGTATTGGTGATCAGATCGTAACCAGTTCGCGGGAGGTGACAGAGGCTGATGTTGAACATTTCGCCCATTTTACCGGTGATACCTTCTATGCTCATATGGATAGTGCTGCGGCAAAGGCAAATCCATTCTTTGATGACCGGGTGGCGCATGGCTATCTGATTGCATCATTCGCGGCAGGGCTGTTTGTCGATCCGGATCCTGGTCCGGTTCTGGCCAATTACGGTGTTGACAACCTGCGCTTCCTGACCCCGGTTTATTTTGGTGACAGCCTGCAGGTGCGTTTGACATGCAAGGAAATCAACCCGCGGGAACATGCAGAATATGCCGAGGTCCGCTGGGACTGTTGCGTAACCAATCAGAAAGACGAGATCGTTGCGCAGTATGATGTGCTGACTATGGTTGCGAAGGAATGGCCGCAGGGCTGATCTTTGGGGGGATATATTATTTGATCCCAGGGTCGGTCTGGTGGTGCGATCTGTTTGTTGGACTGGCAGGATGTCTTATGGGACAATACGCCCGGCTGCGGCATACCCCGTATGCCATCCGAGCTGCAATGATCGCCAGCTTTGGACGCATGTGGGCGGGGGGTCAACATCAAGGCTGCCGCCAAATGGCACAAGCGGCAGCCGGCAGCCGGCAGAGGGGTTGGGGTCTTGGGCCGCAGAAGCTACGCTTCACCATTCTTAACAAGGAAGAAGATGTCATCCGTGGTATTCTGGCGGGAATGTCAGATCTTCTGTGTATGATTGATCCGGCCCATGCTTCTTTGAAAGGAAGTATGCACGACGATCTCCAAGGAAATTTTTGATGCATTGCTGAAGGGTATCGAACGCCCCGAGAACCTGCCCGTAAGCGTCCGGGCTGACCGCTCTGCCCGCTACCTGTTTGATTTCCAGGGTATCAGATCATCGACCCTGTTGATCTTGCAGTCCGGGGTTTGGGCGATGGTGTCGGCGAGCCAGGCGAAGGGATCGGTGGCGTTGAGCTTGGCGGTTTCGATCAGGGTATAGGCGATGGCGGCGGCCTTGCCACCCGCCTCGGAGCCGACGAAGAGATAGTTCTTTCGTCCAAGTACTATGGTGCGCATGCCGCGCTCGGCGACGTTGTTGTCGAGTTCCAGGATGCCGTTTTCGAGATAGGGTCGCAGGCGCTCCATACGCGTCAGGGCGTATCGGATTGCGGCTGCCAGTGGGGATTTTCCTGATATTGCTGGTCAGTTGCATGGCGAGCCAGACCTCGAGACCGTCGAAGACCGGGGCGGCGTGGGTCCTGCGCAGTTCGGCCCGGTGGTCTGGTGGGGAACCGCGTGCTTCTTTCTCGACGGTGTAAAGCTGTGCAATCCGGGCGATGGCTTCTTCGGCGATTGGCGATCCCTGCGACCGATAGATGTCGACGAACTTGCGCCGGATATGCGCCATGCAGGCAACTTCGCGGACAGCGCCGGATCGGTAGAGTTCCTCGAAGCCGGCATAGCCATCGGCATGCATCCAGCCTCGATAGCTGGCCAGATGATCTTTGGGATGCTGACCTTTGCGGTCGCCCGAGAACCGATACCAAGCAGCCGGTGGCGTATTGCTGCCCCATGGGCATTCGTCGCGGGCATAGGTCCAGATGCGCACTGTCCGGGTCTTGCCGGTGCCGGGTGCCAGCATGCGCACCGGGGTATCATCGGCAAAGATTGCGTCGCCCGCCAGCACATGACGACCGATGGCAGCGGCCAGGGGCTCCAGCAGGGCCGTGGTCTTGCCGACCCAATCGGCCAGCGTGGACCGGTCCAGATCAATGCCATTGCGGTCGAAGATCTGGCTTTGGCGATAGAGTGGCAGGTGATCCTGCATATTTGCTGACCAGCACATGCGCCAGCAATCCTGGCCCCGGACGGCCATGTTCAATGGGGCGCGAGGGCAGCGGCGATTGTGTGAACCGTTCGCAGCAGGCACAGGCAAATCGTGGTCGCACGATGCGATTGACGATGAAGCGGCCGGGGACATACTCAAGTTCTTCGGTGACATCCTCGCCGATCCGGCGCAGATGCCCACCGCAATCGGCACAGGCATCGCTGCCCGGGGTCAGCTCGACTTCCATCCGGGGGATATGGTCCGGGATCGGCTTGCGCTTCGGCTTGGACTTGTCCTCGATATCCGGCAGCTTCATCCGTGCCACCATCGCGGCGGCGGCGATCTCGTTGGTTTCCAAGGCAAGCTGCAGCTGTTCGATGCTCTCGGACGAACTGCCAAACTAATAGGCCCGGTGCCCCGCAAGCTGGTGCCGCAGCTTCTCGATCAGCACCGCCTGCACCTTCACCTCGTCCAGAAGCCGCGCTGTGAAGCTGCGTAGTTCCTCGGGGTCGTCGGGGATGGTCACGGGCTCGTCCAGCATGGAAAGAGCTTACCCCACTGATGACTTTCAGGGAATCCCGCCCGTTCCGGATCGGCGGATTATCCCGTCATCAGCGGTTGCCAGCTGCGCTGCGGTATCCCCTCCAGCAGCATGGCCAATTGCGCCGGTGTCAGCGCCACCTTACCCTCCTTCGCCGAGGGCCAGACGAACCGACCGCGTTCAAGCCGCTTGGTGAACATGCAGGCCCCCTGGCCGTCCCACCAGATTACCTTCACCAGATTGCCGCTGCGACCACGGAACACGAACAGATGTCCGGCGAATTGATCCTGCTGTAGCACGGCCTCGGCCTGCGCCGTCAAGGATGGAAACCCCTTCCGCATATCGGTCATGCCTGCCACCAGCCAGACCCGTGTATTGGCCGGAACCGACAGGCCCCGGATCAGCCGCGCCAGGACATCGGGATCAAAGCTGCCGCAGATCCGCATCCAATGACCCCCCGACAGCTCGATGTCGATCCGGTTCTGCGCAACCGGCGTGTCCGAGGCGGGCTTGGTATCGATGATCTCAACCGGCAGAAAGCGCGACCCTTCGGGCATAGAGGCAGCCGACGCCGCGTTCGGTACATAGCGGGGATCACGCAGCCATTTGAAGATCAGGTTCGCATTCACCGCGTAACGACGCGCCACCTGCGCAACCGAAACACCCGGTGCGACTATCTGCAGGCAGATCGATCGCTTCTCCTCGTCTGTCTAAAGCTGTCTCGTCCGACGCATAGTCAAAGCACCATAGTGTCCACTATCCTTGGTGGACACTATCCCGATCCCTCAGCTTGCAGTAGGATCTGTGGGGATTCAGGATTCCCAATTAGCTTGAGTTCTGATTCAACCTTCGAAAAGAGGAGGGTCTTCGAAAAGAGGAGGGTTGAATGGCCACGAGCAGGCGGATCATCAAGGACTGTCACTGGGCGAGGATGGAACCCCATTGCCTTGGGCTGAAGGCGCATCCAGGGCGCACCGGCAGCGACCCGCGGTTGTTTCTGGAAGCGGTGTTTTGGATCATGCGCACCGGTGCGCCGTGGCGCGATCTTCCGTCTGAATTCGGCAATTGGAGCACCGTCTACCGACGCTTTCTGGACTGGGCCAAGG
>JBKEAB010000070.1:0-1810 GCA_047971845.1 Paracoccus sp. (in: a-proteobacteria)
CCCCAGTAGCGCTTGCGGATATGCGGAAACTCCCGTTGCACCCGATAAGACGAACGGCCCTTCATCTTGCGCACGAGATCCGAGATGGCCAGCTTCGGCGGCACCGACACGAACATGTGGACGTGGTCGCTCGACAGCACCCCGCGCAAGATGTCGACCCCGTTCTCGCGGCAGATCTGGCGGCAGATGTCGCGCACCCGCAGCCGCAGCGGGCCGGTCAGCACTTTGTAGCGATACTTCATCGACCAGACGATGTGATAGCGGTGATAGAAAACGCAGTGTTTGCCGGTATCATATTGCATGATCCCATCCTCCCGAAATGAGCCCTTGCCCCGGCTGCGGCTCATTTCGGGAGGATAGGATCATAACCCGATTCTTCGTGCTGAAGCAGATCCGACTGGAAGTCGGAGGGTTTGCTCCAGAGCGTGGATACCAAACACAGAGCTTCCGCTTCTTCTTGTGTCTTTTCGAAACCCTGAATCCATACCTGCTGACAGACAATAGCTTGCCCCTCAGGGCTATCGTAGAACTCCCTGGCAGCCGTAGCTACCTCATTTGGATCAGAAGTTGGACTGGCGGCCATATCTACCTGCCACTTGGCCGCGATCAAGTCTTCATACATGATGGGAAATACAGTTTCATAGTTTTCCTCATCAGTAAGTGAGGAATCAATAGCATTGTAAAAGTATGATGGATGATTTGCGCCATAACTGAATACGCCCGCGCCATTGATGTCCACGGTGACAACATCACCGACATAAAAACCACCAAGACCAAACTGATCATTGAACCATGTCCGCGCAGTTCCGCCAAAGACGACCAGCGGCTTCTGGTTGCTCCAAAGGGCAAGAAGTTGATTGGCGTAGTCGGAGAAATTCCCCAAAACTCCCGAATCGTCAATTTCACTCCCCGCCCCGGAATCGGCTCCAATTGGCGCAATATCGATGGTGGTCTGGTAGCGATCCACTTCCTGTGCGTCTGCCCCGTTTGCGATCAGGCAGTCTCCCCAACGAATAAGCGTGTTCGCAAGCAGGTAATCCTGATCCCCTTCTAAGGTGTAATCAGGAGGAAAATGCAAAAGCTCCGTTGATAGGTTGTTCCGAATAGCCAGACCCAACGGCAGAAATAGCCGCCACGTCGCCCCCCATTGTCCTGCAGCGACCGCATCTTCTCCGCCCTGCAACGCAACCTTTCCAACATTGAGAAAATTACTTAAGGCCTCAAAATCCTGCAAATAATCGGTTCCGCTTAAATCAATCGAAACATCTCCATTTTCGTCAACCGTCACTCCGTTGAGGACAGAATCAGAGCCGTCCCGTGTCAGGGTCGCGTTGATGTACAAACTGACGGTGTCTTCGAAAGTCATATCAAGATACGTGACGCCGCTCAAGTTGTTTGGGTAAGCAAATAGACTATCAAGATCGCTTCTATTTCCGATAACAAGTATTTCGCGACCTTACTTAGCTGTATTTTCCATATTCTTTCCTTCTGCTCACAAATGATCCCACCCAGAAAAGCACTTCTGGGCCTTTACAAACTGACTGGGTCATTCACACATGGCGTCAGAACCCAATCACCTTCAAGATTTCCCGCGCCGCATCGTCAAAATCGGATTTGCGCAGGCGCTTCACATCCAGAGTCGCCGCAACGATCGGACTGAAATCTGCGTAAAATTGTGTCGTCGCCCAAAGCATGATGAAGAAATGCCGTGGATCGACCCGTGGAAACCGCCCTTCAGCGATCCAGTGTTCGACCGCCGCGCAAGCTTCACGCGTAACCTGCTGCATGTGCTGTTTTTGCCTGCGCGAAA
>JBKEAB010000071.1:0-67949 GCA_047971845.1 Paracoccus sp. (in: a-proteobacteria)
GAAAGTGCCGGACCTCAGCACTCTGTGCCGCCGACAGAAGACGTTGAATGTCACCATTCCTGATCGTGACGGGTCGGGGCCTTTGTACCTGCTGATCGACGCGACCGGGATCAAAGCGGAAGGTGAAGGAGAGTGGAACTCCCGCAAGCATGGCGGGTCAAAGAAGCGCCTCTGGCGCAAGCTGCATCTCGGTATGGATGAAGAAACACTGGAGATCCGCGCGGTTGGCGTCACGACAAGCAATGTCGGCGACGCACCTATGCTGCCCGAGCTTCTGGAACAGATCCTGCCCGACCAGGAGATTGCCACGGTCACCGCTGATGGGGCTTATGACACGCGCAGATTCACAATGTGATTGCCGCTCAGGGGGCCACAGCCATCATCCCACCGCATAAGAATGCCCAACTTTGGAAGCCAACCACGGCGGGAGCCATTGCACGAAACGAAGCTATGAGAGCCTGCAAATATCTCGGACGGACACTCTGGCGAAAGCTGACCGGGTATCACCGCCGGAGCCGCGCAGAGACGAAGATGAACTGCGTCAAACTCCTTGGCCAAGACCTCATGGCCAGAGACTTCGACCGACAGGTCGCTGAGCTCCAGGTCCGGATCGCGGTGCTGAACCGCTACACGGCTCCTAGCATACCCGTCACTGAGCCAATAGGATAAAGCCATCCGGGGAAAGGGGAACTGCGCTCGAACCCTGATTGGTGCAACAAAGCCATTGGAGATGGAAAGGTATTCATCGGCAAGGGATTACGCCAAGGCTAGTAAAATTTTTCCGCACCTCTACCATATCTTGTTGACAGGAGCATGACTCAACCACAATATAAGCGGGCTGAGGCAGTACGGGGAATCACCTGCAGGACAAGAAGATCGCCGGATAAGGCACTCACCAACCCCTGCAACGGCAATGCGCCGGATGATTGTCACAGCAACAATACAATATGGCACCGGAACCGGGTGGTGTACCAATCGGAAAAGCAATGCTGTTTCCGAGCGCGTTTCCTTCTGTCCCGTGCCATTATAATACAGGATTGAGGGACCAATGAGCATCACCGTTTATTCCAAACCCGCTTGTGTGCAGTGCACGGCAACCACCCGAGCCCTGCAGGCACGCGGCATTGAGTTCGACATCATCGACCTGACCCAGGATGAGGCTGCCTATGCCCATGTTTCAGACTTGGGATACCGTCAGGCACCGGTCGTCATTGCCGGCGATGAACACTGGTCAGGGTTTCGTCCGGACCTGATCGGGCGGCTTTCCTGATTGATAACACGGCAGCTTGAATTGGCACGGCTATCATGGCTCAGCTTGTTTATTTCTCGTCCCAATCGGGCAATACGGCAAAGTTTGTCGCCCGTCTTGGGCTGGATGCACTGCGCATACCGATCACAGCCGATGCCCGGATGCCGGACCCCGATCAGCCCTATGTGCTGATCAGCCCAACCTATGCGGATTGCACCGGTAAAGGTGCCGTTCATCCGCAGGTCATCCGCTTTCTTAACGCCCCGGACAGACGTGCATTGATCCGGGGCGTGATTTCCAGTGGAAACCGCAACTTTGGACCACTCTATGCTGCTGCGGGTGATATCATCTCCCGCAAGTGCGGCATACCCTTGTTGTACCGGTTCGAACTGGCCGGGACTGACGAAGACATTGCCCGGATTCAAAGCGGGCTGGCCCGATTTCGGAGAGAAACATGCTTGACGACCGCCTGAACCGTCCCGCGCCCGAAGCAAAGGACTATCACGCGCTGAATGCGATGCTGAACCTGTATGACGATGCAGGCCAGATCCAGTTCGACGCGGATCGCAAGGCGGCACGGCAATATTTCCTGCAGCACGTGAACCAGAATACCGTCTTCTTCCACAGCCTTGATGAAAAACTGGGCTATCTGGTAGATGAGGGCTATTACGATGCAGCCGTTCTGGATCAGTATTCCAAGAATTTTCAGCGCAAGATCTGGGAAGATGCCTATGCCAAGAAGTTTCGCTTCCCGACCTTCCTGGGCGCATTCAAATATTACACATCCTATACACTGAAAACCTGGGACGGCGAACGTTTCCTGGAACGCTATGAAGACCGTGTTGTCATGGTTTCATTGACACTGGCACGTGGTGACGAGGCTCTGGCGATGCGGCTGATGGACGAAATCATCGCCGGAAGATTCCAGCCCGCGACCCCCACCTTCCTGAATTGCGGCAAAAGGGCGCGGGGCGAATTCGTATCCTGCTTCCTGTTGCGTATCGAAGATAATATGGAATCGATTGGCCGGGCCATCAATTCCTCACTACAACTGTCAAAGCGTGGCGGCGGCGTCGCCCTGATGCTGACCAATATTCGTGAGCATGGAGCGCCGATCAAGGGAATTGAAAACCAGTCCTCGGGCGTCATTCCGGTGATGAAACTGCTGGAGGACAGCTTTTCCTATGCCAACCAGCTTGGTGCGCGGCAAGGGGCGGGTGCGGTTTACCTGAACGCCCATCACCCCGATATCCTGCGCTTCCTCGATACCAAGCGCGAAAACGCAGACGAAAAAATTCGCATCAAGACCCTGTCGCTTGGTGTCGTCATCCCCGACATCACCTTCGAACTAGCGAAAAAGAATGACGATATGTATCTCTTTTCGCCGCATGATGTGCAGAAGGTTTATGGTGTTCCGTTCTCGGATATTTCCATAACCGAAAAATATCATGAGATGGTCGACGATCCGCGCATCCGCAAGAAAAAGATCAGTGCACGGGCCTTTTTCCAGACCATTGCTGAAATTCAGTTTGAATCCGGCTACCCTTATATCATGTTCGAAGACACGGTGAATGCAGCAAACCCGGTCGCGGGGCGCATCGCCATGTCGAACCTGTGCAGCGAGATCCTGCAGGTAAATACCGCATCAGAGTTCAATGACGATCTGAGTTATGCGCAGATGGGCACCGATATTTCCTGCAACCTTGGCTCCCTCAATATCGCCAGAGCAATGGATAGCGGTGATCTGGCTGGCACGGTCGGCACCGCCATCCGCGCCCTGAATGCCGTCAGTGAAATGTCATCCATCGACAGCGTGCCCTCTATCCGGAAGGGCAATGAAGAAGGCCATGCCATCGGTCTTGGCCAGATGAACCTGCACGGTTATCTGGCACGCGAGCGCATTCATTACGGATCCCCCGAAAGCATTGATTTCACGAATATCTATTTTGCCACGGTTCTGTATCATGCATTACGGGAATCGAACGCACTGGCCCGTGAACACGGCCGCAGCTTTGCCGGATTCGAGGATTCGAAATATGCAGACGGTTCCTTTTTTGACAAATACGTCACCCGTGACTGGTTGCCGGAGACCGAACGCGCCCAGCAACTTTTTGCAGATGCCGGAATTGATATTCCGACCCGCGAAAACTGGACGACCCTGCGTGATACGATCATGAAGGACGGGCTTTACAACCGCAACCTTCAGGCTGTCCCTCCTACGGGATCAATCAGCTATATCAACTATGCCACGTCCTCGATTCATCCGATCACCGCCAAGATCGAGGTCCGTAAAGAAGGCAAGATCGGTCGCGTCTACTATCCCGCCCCCTATATGACCAATGACAATCTGGAATTCTATCGCGATGCATATGAAATCGGCCCCGAAGCCATCATCGATACCTATGCCGCCGCAACCCAGCATGTCGATCAGGGTCTGTCCCTGACCCTGTTCTTCCCGGCAGATGCCACAACGCGCGACATCAACCGCGCCCAGATCTACGCCTGGAAGAAGGGCATCAAAACAATTTATTATATTCGCCTGCGCCAAAACGCCCTTGAAGGGACCGAGGTTCAGGGCTGCGTGTCCTGTACTCTGTGAAGGCCAAGACAATGAAAAACCTTAAAAAGCATACCGCCCGTGATGTCCCCGCCGCCGTCAACTGGAATCGCCTTCAGGATGACAAGGATCTGGAAATCTGGAATCGCCTGACGGTCAATTTCTGGCTGCCGGAAAAGGTGCCGCTGTCAAATGACATTCAAAGCTGGTCACAACTGACACCTCAGGAGCAGACACTGACTATTCGTGTCTTCACTGGCCTGACCCTTCTGGACACGATCCAGAACACTGTCGGGGCACCATCGCTGCTGCCTGATGCCCTGACCTCGCATGAGGAGGCCGTACTTACCAATATTGCATTCATGGAAGCTGTCCACGCACGCAGTTATTCCTCGGTGTTTTCGACACTGTGCCAGACATCTGAGGTTGACGAGGCCTTCCGCTGGTCATCTGAAAACGAACATCTTCAGGCAAAGTCACGGCTGATCCTTAACGAATACGATGCCGCCAGCCATCCGCTGAAGAAAAAGATCGCCAGCGTATTCCTGGAAAGCTTCCTGTTCTATTCGGGTTTCTACTTGCCGATGCACTGGTCCAGCCGGGCACGTCTGACCAACACGGCCGACCTGATCCGCCTGATCATCCGGGATGAGGCCATCCACGGCTATTACATTGGTTACAAATTCCAGCGGGGTCTGGAAAGGCTCAGTGAGGCGGAACGAACGGAGCTGAAGGATTTCGCCTTTGCCTTGTTGTTCGATCTGTATGAGATAGAAACAAAATACACAGAATCGCTTTATGATCCGGTCAACCTGACCGAAGATGTAAAACACTTCCTGCACTACAATGCCAACAAGGCATTGCAAAATCTTGGATATGAAGCCCTGTTCCCGACCGAAACCTGCAAGGTATCGCCCGCAATACTTGCTGCCCTTTCACCCAACTCAGACGAAAACCACGACTTCTTCTCGGGATCCGGATCAAGCTATGTGATCGGCAAGGCGGTTGCGACTGAAGATGACGACTGGGATTTCTGATCCCGGAAGAACAAACCCCGGTCACGCTACCGGATGTATACGCACCCCCCGGCTCATATGTCGCTTTCCGGCATAGCCAGGGGTCCGCATCACTTCAAAACCTGCGGACTGAAGTCCTCGTCGGACATGACCCGCAGCCGAATAGGTCGCAAAACTACCGCCGGGCACGGTATGTGCGCCAACCTCAGCCAGCAGGTTATCTTCCCAAAGTTCAGGATTCCTGGCTGGCGAAAATCCGTCAAGAAACCAGGCGTCTACCGAACCATGCCATTGCGGCAGCGTTTCACGCGCATCTCCGATAATAATCTCAGCTTCAACCATACCAACCTGAAAGCGTCGGGCCGCATAACCGGTTCGCAAATCATCCGATAACCGTGCCAGGTCAGGAAAGGCCGCATGCGCACGCTCAAGCTGTGCCAGATCCATCGGATAAGCTTCAAAGCTGGTGAAATAGACCGGATCATCTGCAATCTGGGCCAGTGCCAGCAGGTTCAGCCCGGTGCCAAAGCCCAGCTCAGCCACATGAAAGCCCGGTCGCAGACGTGCAGGCAGGTCATTACCGGACAGAAAGACATGACGCGTTTCGTCCAGCCCCCCGGCAAGACTGAAATACGGATCGTCAAAACGGTCTGAAACCGGGATGTTTCCCTCACGCCACTCCAGCCGGGGCGTCTGGTCCTGATCGGTCATCGGCGTTAACTCCTTACCGGGCACAACTGACGAAAGGAGCTGGCAATGGCAAGTATTACAGTCATCGGAGCAGGCATCGCAGGGCTGAGCGTGGCTTGGGAAATCATCCGGCACGGTCACCCGGTCCAGGTGATTGAGAACCATCATGCCGGTTCCGGGTCATCGGGCGGAACGGTTGGGGCACTGGCTCCCCATGCTCCGGACAGCTGGAACGAAAAGAAGGCCGTACAATTTCAAAGCCTGCTGGATGCTGCAAAATTCTGGGATGGTGTCGCACAAGCAGCCGGGCTGGATCCGGGCTATGCCCGGACAGGCCGGATACAGGCCGTTGCAATAACTGATCTGCCAAAGCTTCGTGCCCGAATTGAAGGAGCAAACCGCCACTGGCAAAACGCCGCCCGCATGTGGCTGACACAGGATTGTCCCGATGGGCCACTCTGTCCCAAAAGCCCCGATGGTTGGTGGCTGATGGATGATCTGACAGCACGCCTGTCACCCCGGATGGCCTGTGCCGCCCTCACCACGGCGATCACGGCCCGAGGCGGTGAAATCATCACCGGTCAGCATGTTATCCCGGAAACCGCCCCCACCCCCGCGATCTGGGCCACCGGCACACCCGGGCTAGCCATGTTGAGCGATGATCTTGGCCGCAAGATCGGACAAGGGGTCAAGGGACAAAGCGCTGCCCTGCGTTTTGATGCACCGACTGCCCCGCAAATCTATGCCGACGGGCTGCATATCGTCCCTCATGCGGATGGATCGGTAGGGGTCGGTTCGACATCGGAAAACAGCTTTGATCACGACAACCCGGACAGTCTGCTGGATGCAGTCATCAGCCACGCCCGCGATATCTGCCCGGCACTGAGAAAGGCACCCGTCCTGACACGTTGGGCCGGAATCCGTCCCCGTGCACGGTCCCGTGCCCCGTTAATCGGTCCATGGCCCGGACGGGAGGGACACTTCGTCCTGAACGGAGGCTTCAAGATCGGCTTTGGCATGGCCCCGGCCACAGCCCGGATCATGGCTGATCTGGTCCTGGAAGGACGCGATGCAATCCCCGAAATTTTTCGCCTTCAGGGCAGCGGTGAAAAACCTATCAGCGGGACATGAAGGTGCAGGAAGCCCATCCAGATCAGCAACGCAATCAACAGCCGCCTTACCGAGGGCATTCCACGGGGGCGCCAGCGGCCATCCAGAAGCGCGGCGCCCGGCCAGACAGAAGTATGTGCCGCCAGCCGGTCGAAATCCGGCAGGGAACGACGGGCCCGGGCCTCAGCCGCGAAAACACCTGACAGGGCAAAGGCAAACATCGCGCCAAACAGGATAACATGGGCAAGATCTCCATTTGCCAACAGGTGCCCCCCTGCCCAGATCGTAAATGCCCACATCAACGGATGGCGCGTCAGCCCGACAATACCGGGACGGGACGGATCAAAACCTTCAGCAATGCCTCCAAAGGAAAACGGGTTCTTCGCCCTGATGGCGAACACCGCCAGCATGATCGCAACCGGCATGGCCAGATTAACCAGCCAGCGTTGCCAGATCGCTTGTGGCCAGATTTCGATAAAAGGTGCACGACCGGCAGCCATCAGCAACCAGTATAATAACCCCAGCGACAGTATACTGAAAACCACAATGTAACCCAGACGCCCAAGTATCCGAATCAATCCGCTTTTCAGATCCGGACGCATCGGAATAACATGTGCCGCCAGAAACGCCGCAAATGCAGCAACAAGTTCACCCCAGCCTGCCATGAATGCCTCGTCTTGTGATTACACGCTACGCGTGATTGGCTGGTCAGAACCTAACCAGATCGTATCCCGGATACCAGATGACGCGCCCTGCCATTATTGTCGCACATGGCCAGCCTTCCGACCCCGACCCACAGCAATCCGCAATCATGACCCTTGCCGGCAGGGTCGCAGCACATACCAGACGACAGGTCACCGGTGTAACACTGGCCAAGCCGGAAGCACTGGCTCAGGCCGTTGCACATGCACCTGATGCAATGGTCTACCCCATGTTCATGGCCAATGGCTGGTTCACCAGTGCTGAACTGCCCCGCCGGTTGCGTCAGTGCGGCGGACAGGCATGCCCCATATTGCAGCCTTTTGGTACTGACCCCACTCTGGCCGGTCTCTGCATCGCAAAAATCCGCGACGCTGCAGAGGATGCGGGCTGGCCTATATCCGGCGTGACACTTCTGCTGATTGCACACGGATCACAACGTGCCCGCGGATCGGCCATAGGGACCGAAGCCATGGCTACAGAACTTCGCCCTTACTTCGGTCGCGTCATAACCGCTTTTATAGAAGAGGCACCCTTTCTGGCCGATACGGCAAAAGATCTGGGCCCCCGCGCCATTGCCCTGCCCTTTTTCGCCACCCATGCCGGACATACTACCGATGACATTCCCGATGCCCTTTCCGCTTCCGGGTTTTCCGGCCCGTGCCTGCCCCCCATCGGTCTTGTTCCCGAGGTCCCCGCATTGATCGCCGCAGCCCTTGATCGCGGCAACGCCGAGATTGCGTTGGCCGCACGGGACGCATAGGTTCCGCCCATCTACGATACTAGGAGATTTTCCGATGACTCAACGACTTCACCTCGTCTTCGGTGGCGAACTGAAAGATCTCGACGGAACAGAGTTCCGCGATACATCTGCCATCGAGGTGATTGGCGTCTTTCCCGACTTTGCATCGGCACAGGCCGCATGGAAAGGGGCAGCGCAACGCACGGTAGACAGCGCTCAGACACGCTACTTCATTGCTCACCTGCATCGCCTGATGGATGAAGGCCGCGAAACCAGCCCGACGGCCGAACTGGGTTCCTGATGACAGATAGCGGGGGCTGGCATTTACAGGACTGGCTACGGGGCCTGTTCGGCCAACTCCCCGCGCATGCCTTACCCGATCTGGTTCAGCCAGCCGGAGAAGACCCGCTTGTCTGGGTACGTATTGGCAATGGTTATCGTTCCACCGGAGCCGGCGATGCTCCGACGGTGCCACCGGCCCTGATCCAGCTTCTGATACAGTTGCAACAATGTGGTCTGCGGGTCGTTGTCAGCCATGCAGCCGGTGCCCCGCCCGATCTGAAAACCCAGGGGGTTTCCGCAATTCCCGATGCCGCCCGCAGCATGATGCAGGTTGAGGCGCATCTGCGTGCATTGAACCCCGCAGCTATCCTGCTGGTTGGATCCGAGCTGCCTCCTCCGCTGATAGAGGTGGCCAATGCCCGACACATTCCCATTGTCATGACAGAGGCAATATTACGGCCGCCCCTTAGTGAATCGGGCCGCAGATCAAGGTCTGATTACAGCGCACACCTGTCCCGGCTGTCGCTTCTGCTGTTACCCGATGCTATCAGCCGGGATGCCGCACTTACACATGGCGTATCGCCCTTGCGTGTGGAACTGACCGGGCCGATCACGCATATGCTGGAACCACCACGACATAACGAGGCCGAACGTACCGTCCTGACCGATACCTTTCAGGGCCGGCAAATCTGGCTTGCCGTCTGCGTGAACAAAGAAGAGGAAGATGCTGTCATCAACGCCCATCTGACCGCATTGCGTTACAGCCACCGTGCCATGCTGATCATTCTTCCAGCCAATCCCTGTCGTAGCGAGGCACTCGCCGCCCGGATGGCCGAGGCAGGGTTGATCGTCGCACAGCGTAATCTGGAGGAAGAACCCACCGAAGAGGTCAACGCCTATCTCACCGATGACCTGTATGAGCTGGGCCTGTGGTACCGGCTGGCCGCGCTTTGCTTCATGGGAACGACATTGGCCGGATCAACAACTGCCGCCCGCGACCCCTTCGAAGCCGCCCTGCTGGGTTCCGCGGCAATTCATGGTCCCCAGGACGGACCTTATACCGTGGAGTGGATGCAGCTGGACGGGGCCAATGCCGCATATCCGGTCCAGTCGCCTGCAGCCCTGACCGATGCAGTGGTCATGCTGCTGACCCCTGACCGGGCAGCACAGTTGGCAACCAATGCATGGGCGGTTTCAACCGGTGGGGCGGAAGTGGCCAATCGTATTGCCCATGCCGTCCGCAGCACAATTACGGGAAATACCGCATGAGCCGACGCCCACCCACTTTCTGGTTTCGCCGCCCTCCGGCACTGGCTGCACGATTGTTGTGTCCTCTGGGTGCCATCTATGCAGCAGCCACCGCAAGGCGGCTGACACGGGGACAGCGTGTGAAGGTCGGTGTGCCCGTGATCTGCGTCGGAAATATCAATGCCGGAGGAACCGGCAAGACCCCAACGGTCATTTCTCTGGCACAACGGCTGACCGGACAGGGGCTGGCCGTCCGGATTGTCAGTCGGGGCTATGGCGGCATGACTACTGAACCAACCCGTGTTGATGAACGCCACCATCGCGCGGAAGAAGTCGGGGACGAACCCCTGCTCATGTCCGCCTTCGCCCCCGTCTGGGTCGCAGCAAACCGGGTAGATGGGGCCCGTGCCGCCATTGCAGACGGTGCAGAGGTCATCTTGCTGGATGATGGTTTTCAGGACCCATCCCTGATGCACGACATGTCAATTGTCGTCGTGGATGCCCGCAAGGGCTTTGGCAACGGGTTATGCATCCCCGCCGGCCCCTTGCGAGAGCCTGTCGCCACCGGGCTGGCACGGGCGGACGCCGTGCTTTCCATCGGGCCCAGGTCCGCACAGGCACATTTTTCCGCATCATGGGGCAAGCAGACCGGGATACCATATCTTCACGGCACACTTGAGCCATTGCAGACCGGTATCGACTGGACCGGGCAGCGCGTTCTGGCCTTTGCCGGAATAGGTCATCCAGAAAAATTCTTTGCCACCTTGCGAAACCTCGGGGCAGAACTTGTCCGTGGCGAGGCCCTCGACGATCACCAGCCATTCACACCGGCATTGCTGCAACGCCTGATAACCGAAGCACGGGCGACAGGCGCACAACTGGTCACAACGGAAAAGGATGCGGTACGCCTGCCATCAGATTTCCGTCGTAACATACTGACCTTGCCGGTCCGTCTGGAGCTGTCCGACTGGACAGCGCTTGACAGGATTCTTCAGGCCTTGTCAGACAGGTCATCATCCTGACCGAGTGCGGGGGACGGCCGGCTCAGATCCAGCTTTGCATCCGAAAATATGACTGGCAGACGTACCCCAGGCACACCATCCGGCGTAATCTTCAACCCACGGGCAATGACCTGTGGGTCAGCAAAGACATTGGCCATATCATTGATTGGCCCGGCCGGAATACCGTGTGTTTCCAATGCTGCCTGCAAATCGTCCCGCTTCCAGCCACGAGTTACGGCCGAAACGGCAGTGGTCAGGGCCTCCCGGTTGCGGATGCGGTCGGCATTGGTAGCATAATCGGGTGCGTCCGACAGGGCAGGCAGCCCCAGAACCCCGCATAACCGGCAAAACTGCGCATCATTCCCGGTAGCAATGATGATCCAGCCATCGGCACAGTCAAACACCGCATAAGGGACAAGATTGGGGTGGGCATTTCCCATCCGTTCAGGCGCATTGCCGGTGGTCAGATAGTTCATTGCCTGATTGGCCATGATCGCCACGGCAACATCCATCAAGGCCATATCAATATGCTGCCCGCGTCCGGTTCGGTGCCGCTGCTGGACGGCAGCCAGAATTGCTGTCGCCGCATACACTCCGGTAAAGATATCCGTTACCGCAACCCCCACTTTCTGTGGCTGGGCCGCAGGCTCCCCCGTCACGCTCATCAACCCGGACATACCCTGAATGATATAATCATAGCCCGCACGATGCGCATAAGGTCCGGTCTGTCCAAAACCTGTTACACTGCAATAGATCAATCGCGGATTCAGTTCCGAAAGGCCCGCATGATCCAGCCCAAACCTTGCCAGTCCCCCAACCTTGAAATTTTCAATCAGAATATCGGCGTCGGCGACCAGATCCCGGACCTTCCGTTGCCCTTCGGCTGTCCTGAAGTCCGCAATGACAGATTTCTTGCCGCGATTGGTTGCATGGAAATAAGCCGCCGAACAATCCTCCCCACGTTCAATGAACGGAGGCCCCCAACGTCGGGTATCATCCCCGTCCGGAGATTCGACCTTGATGACCTCTGCCCCCAGGTCCGCAAGAATCTGGCCAGCCCAGGGGCCGGCCAGAATTCGTGCAAGTTCAACAACCCTGAGACCGGCAAGTGGCGTCATCAATTGGCCGGAACCGGGGCCGCATCTCCGGTCATCTCGGCAGCTTCCACATCTGCCGCATCGGCAGCCGCCTCTGAGGTAGCAGCGGCTGTTGTTTCAGCTTCGGCCAGCTTTTCATCTATTTTCGCCTTCAGGTCTTCCCATGCCATGTTCGGGACCTGTTCGCCGCCAATCATGAAGGTCGGCGTCGCATTGATATCATCATCTGATGCATTCTTCTGGAAAGTTGTCACCAGATCAGCAACACGGGCCTCATCTGCCCAGCATGCATCTATCTGTTCAGCCGTCATTCCTGCCTTGGTGCCGATCTTGCGCAGGTTGGCAACCAGGACTTCACCGCTTTCAGCCTTCATCCATTCATTCTGCTCGGCCATCAGTATCTCGCTGATCGGATAGAACTTGTCTTCGTCGCAACGTGCAAGGATCCCGGCCCAGAGCCCGACCTGATCAAAGTAGACATCACGGGCCGCAAAACGGACTTTCCCGGTATCAATATATTCGGCCTTCAGCCTGGGGAAAATTTCTGTCTGAAAGTTGGCGCAATGCGGGCAGGTAAAGCTGGCATATTCATAGATCGTCAACGGAGCGCTTTCTTCGCCAAGAAACCGGTCATCAAGAACTTTTGGCTCAGCCATCCCAGCCTGGTCCGATGATGTCGCGGTAGTATCCTGAGTCGCATCAGAAGCGGAGACAGCACTGTCAGTCGCTGCTGCCTCAGCCGCCGTCCCGGCCTTCGGTGCTGCGGCATCCTGAGCCGAAGCGGGCAAGACCACCATGACCGCTGAAATCAGGGATGCGGACAGGATGTAACGAAAATCAAAGCTCATAACAGACCTTTCAGTTGTTTCTGCCCTCTCGGGTCAGCTTGAGTACTGCAAGCCGCGTCAATGCGGCCTTCAATGCGGGATCGGAAACCCCTGACGCCAGTGATTCGGCAGCCTCACGGGTTCTGGCGGATGGTTCTACGGGTGATGGCGACCCCGGATCGAACTGCACCTGCCCTTCAGCAAAACCGGTTGGTGCAGTTTGTGTCAGATGAATCCGGGTAATGGCATTATAGCCATAGCAGGCATTAACCTTGTCCCGGATTGAAGGAAGCTGCATTTCCAGCAGCGGAGCATAGGGACCAGTGGTCAGCAATGTCAGCGTAGCACCGAACCCACCCCGGCCGTGGCCGACCCTGACCGGGCGGGCACGGGTGGCAATTTCAGTTCCGACAATTTCCGGCCAATGAGTCAGAAGACGGGCAACCGCAAAGCCCCGCCCTTCGACAGCATGACGCACCGGTCCAGCAACAAGGCTTGCAGCCTGCCGAAATCCGCGCGACCGACGAAGGGGCTGTGACATGCGGTGCTCCGCGGTTAAAGACAGGGGCAGCTTATCAAGCCGGGGCAAGGATGTCAGTCAGTCAGATCAAAAAACCCGTAATCCATGCGTGATCTCCCCAGAATTTTATTGGCCTGGTATGACGACCATGCCCGTACCCTGCCATGGCGGATCCCACCGGGGAAGGGCCGCGGCGATCCCTACCGGGTCTGGTTATCAGAAATCATGCTGCAACAAACCACCGTGGCTGCGGTAAAGGCTTACTATGAGCGTTTCACAACCCTGTGGCCCACTGTCGATGCCCTGGCTGCCGCCGATGATGCACAGGTCATGGCGGAATGGGCCGGGCTGGGATATTATGCACGGGCTCGCAACCTGCTGACCTGCGCCCGGACCGTCACGCAAGCAGGTGGTTTCCCGACAACACGTGCCGGGCTACAGGCCCTGCCGGGAGTTGGCCCTTATACATCTGCGGCAATCGCGGCAATTGCTTATGACTTCCCGGAGACCGTAGTTGACGGAAATGTCGAACGCGTCGTCGCCCGGTTATTTGCGGTTACAACGCCTTTACCCACCGCCAAACCAGAGTTGGTCACCCTTGCTGAAACCCTGACCCCCGCACAACGTCCCGGAGATTTTGCTCAGGCCATGATGGATCTGGGCGCAACGATCTGCACACCACGCAAGCCTGCCTGTGCCATCTGCCCTCTTCGGCCCTTATGTGCCGCCCATGACGCGGGAATCGCGCCAGATCTGCCCCGGCGGGCACCAAAACCAGTCAAACCGCAGCGACAGGGAATGGTCTGGATCGCCCTGAATGCGAATGCCATCCTTCTGGAACGCCGTCCGGCCAAAGGGCTTCTGGGAGGTACCATGGCTTTCCCGTCAACCGGCTGGGATGGCAGCGAAACCCCCCCACCAATCACGGCTGACTGGCAGGAACTTCCTACCATACATCATGTTTTTACCCATTTCACGCTGAACCTGCAGGTTCTGGTCACACACAGCACAGAGATCCCGGAGCGTGGCAATTGGGTGGCACGTCATGAATTCACCCCCCGCAGCCTGCCGGGACTGATGCTGAAGGCATGGCAACGAGCAGAGGCATGGATCAGCCCAGCCTGATCATCATACTCACGGCCTCATGTTTCGTGGCCACGCTCTATTCTTGTGTATTCACTGACCTTGCGGCCTTCACCTCCATCACGCTGATGAGAACGGCGATGCAGAGCCGAAACCGCCGGATGAATACCAGACTGGCGTTCCTGTGTCAGATACGCCTGTAACCGCCCTGTACCAGTACTACGTTCACGATCAGTCAGAACCTTGGTCATCGAACAGTCCTCCTACTGCCAGACCAGTCTAAGCCCGAATCACCGGAAAACCAAATCAGGCCGCCTGAACCCCAGGCCCCGTACTGAGAATTGCATGCAATGTCGCCGCATCGGCATTGGCCCGCAGCTTGGTCCGCAAATCCGCATCGCGCAATGTCCGCGACACCAGGGCCAATGCTTTCAGGTGATCGACACCGCTGTCTTTCGGAGCAAACAAGGCAAAGATCAGATCAACCGGCTGACGGTCCACCGCATCGAAATCCAGTGGCTTTTCCAGTTTTACAAAAACACCTGCCACCTTATCCAGCCCATGCAGCCGGGCATGAGGCAATGCAACACCATTGCCAACCCCCGTTGGTCCTAAGCTTTCACGTTCCTGCAACGCGTCCAGCGTACGGCTGGCATCCAGCCCATAGACCTGCTCAGCCAATTCGGCGATGTCTTGAAACAACCGCTTCTTCGAACTGACCTGAGGAAAGGCGCGGACGGCATCCGGCTTTACAATTGTGCTGAGTTGCATGCCTTATTCGTCTTTCTGCCGTCCCGGAAGGAGAGACCCGGAACGGCACGCCGCACAGGACGGCTGTTATTTAATATTACGAGGGTCGATCCAGCCGATATTACCGTCATCCCGACGATGCACGACATTCACGCCCCCATGCTTTTCGTTACGGAATACCAGCAATGGCACCCCGGCAAGTTCCATCTGCATGACCGCATCCCCAACCGAAAGGGTTGGAACACGCGATTCCATTTCCGCAACGATGATTGGCTGCAAGCCATTATTGTCCTGCGATTCCCATTCATCCTCATCGGCCGGCAGCACATACAGCCCTGCTGCACCGTATTCAACCGGTTCCGATCTATCCTTATGGTGATCTTTCAACCTACGCTTGTAGCGACGCAGCTGCTTGTCCATACGCTCACGAGCGGCGTCGAATGCGGCATAAATTTCCGGATCCTCGCCTTTCGCCTGCACGGTCAGGCCCGTGGACAAGTGGACCAGCACATCACAAACCAACATATGAGCCTTTTTTGAAAAGGTAACGATCGCCTCGGTTGGACGCTGCGAATATTTCTCAACCGTTTCGTCCAGCTCGGTCTGAACATGTTCGGTCAGAGCTTCACCAATGTCGATTTGTTTTCCGCTGATCTGATGCCGCATCATTGTTTCCTTTCGTTGCCCGGTCCCGTCAAAACCGACAGGATCATACCGGTAAGGATCAGTCTGCGACCGGGGTGGAAATCTGTCAACGATATGCGCGCAGGAGGAAGGGATCAGGGCAAAAAGCCCCGACGTAACCACAAACCGTCAGCCAAGTGAGAAGCTGTCACCCAGATAGACTTCACGCACTCGCGGATCCGCAATGATTTCTGCCGTATTGCCCGACATCAGCACATGCCCATCATGCAGAATATAAGCCCGGTCAACGATTCCCAATGTTTCCCGGACATTATGATCGGTAATCAGAACACCAATCCCGCGGGATTTCAAATCATGTACCAGTCCGCGAATATCGCCAACGGCAATCGGATCAACCCCGGCAAAGGGTTCGTCCAGCAACAAAAATGACGGATTGGATGCCAGACAGCGCGCAATTTCTGCCCTGCGCCTTTCGCCGCCTGACAGTGCCATGGCCGATGCGTTCCTGATATGGCCGATAGAAAAATCACCCAGCAGCTCCTCCAGCCGGTCGCGGCGGCGGTGCGGGCTGGGTTCAACAACCTCAAGTACGGCAGTGATATTCTGTTCCACGGTCAGTCCCCGGAAGATAGACATTTCCTGCGGAAGATAACCGATCCCCAGCCGTGCCCGCCGGTACATCGGCAGACCCGTGGCATCTTCACCATCAATGTAAACATGTCCCGCATCAGGGGAAACCAGTCCCGCAATGCAATAAAAGCACGTTGTCTTGCCTGACCCGTTCGGCCCCAGCAATGCAACCACTTCACCCCGGGCAAGGTTCAGGGACACATCACGGATAATCAGCCGCTTGCGATAGGACTTGCGCAGACTGCGGATAACCAGCCCCTGCTCATGCACCGCTGCTTCCGGCATCAGTTGCTGCCCGGCTGCAGGACCGAACGAACCCGGCCTGAAGCCTGTGCCGTACCATCAGCCAGATTCACGACGATCCGCTCACTTGCCATGACATTCTTCCCCTGCGCCAGAAGCACATCACCAATCAGCGTGATGTTTCCCGAACCGACCTCATAGACTGCCTGCTGTGCTTCGGCTGCGTCCGGACCATTGACCAGCGTGACATTCCCCAAGGCTTCCAGACCGCTGATCCGGCTGTTATCATCCTGCGCATATTCTATCACTGCCTGGTCGGCAGACAGGCGCATTTCCCCCTGCCCGACCAGAACATTCCCGGAAAGTTCAGCCTTTCCGGTTGTCTGATTCACGGTCATGGTATCCGCTGACAGCTCGACAGGGCTCGTTATATCGCTGCTTCCGGCACCAAACGACATCGTCTGCGCGGCAAGCGGCAAAACGGGCAGCATCGACAGGATCAGGGCAAGGCTGGTAATGCGGCGCATCTGGAGTCCTTTCAGGCGGCTCAGGGTTCATATATCAGACGCACACCACCGGATAAATTCAGAACATGCTGATTATTCTGATCGCGAATGATTTCCATCTTGCCAGCATCAATACGTCCCATTGGCGCAAAGGCAGTCAACCCACCGTCACCGACCAGCCTGTCGGCTGTCAGATCAGCCTCGACCTGCGGCAGGGTCATGGCCCAGCCATCCGAGGTCGTCATTCTGACTCCACCGGACATGCGGACCATCTGATCGGCCAGCTCTCCATGCGGAGCAGTCAGATCGGCAGCCAGACCATCCGGCGCACGCCATGTCAGCCGCAACTGGTCAGCGGCATCATTTCCACCGGGCTCCGTGCTGGCCCGTTCAGCGACCAGAGTCACCGCCGCGCCGCCATTCGTTACCCCGGAAAAGGCCGGACGGGTCATGCGCGGATCACGCGCAAGTGCTTCGGCATCAACCTCAGCATAAGGGATAGCGCCATCCGGATCGGGGGAACGGCCCACAAGAAACAGGGTCGACAAGATCACCAGTGCCGCCAGAGGCAGCAAAACGCGCAGCCATGCCACCACGCGCGAACGCATCGTCATACAATCCCGGCCCGCAGGCAGTCATGGATATGCAGGATACCGCATGGCAGGTCATTTTCGACTACAAAGAGGCTGGTAATCTTGCGTGACTGCATTTCTGCCAGTGCCGCTTCTGCAAGCTGATCGGTGCGAACGGTCCGGGGACCAGCCGTCATGACATCCCCGGCGCGGCGTTCCAGCAACCCTTCCATGTGTCGCCGCAAGTCACCATCGGTAATGATCCCGATCAGCCGGTCATCCTTCCCGATCACGCCGGTCACACCATAGCCCTTCTGACTGATCGTCAGCAATGCCTCGGTCATCGGCGTATCTTCATTCACCAGCGGCAGATCTTCATGCATCAGATCACCGACCCGAGACAGCTGCGCCCCCAGCTTGCCACCGGGGTGGAATGTACGGAAATGTTCGGGCGTGAACCGCCGGTGTTCCATCAGGACAATCGCCAAAGCATCCCCAAGCGCCAGCGTCATCGTCGTGGATGTCGTCGGGACAATGCCATTCCCGCAGGCTTCGGGAACAGCCGGCAACAACAACCCAACATCGGATTGGCGGATCAGGGTAGAACCCGCGCGGCTGGCAACACCGATCAGCGGAATATTGAAACGCCGGGTATGGGCAATAATATCGGCAATCTCCGGTGTCTCGCCCGAGTTGGAGATGATGATTGCCACATCCCCTTCGGCCACCATCCCCAGATCACCATGGCTTGCCTCTGCCGGATGAACAAATTGCGCGGGCGTTCCGGTAGAGGCCAGCGTAGCGGCAATCTTGCGGGCAATGTGACCGGACTTTCCCATCCCGGACACAACCACACGGCCACTCGCAGCCAGAATGGTTTCGACAGCCTCATCAAAGCTGCCGCCAAGCCCGGCAGAAAGCGCAGCAAGCCCTTCAGCTTCGGTGGCAATGACACGGCGGGCGGTATCGAGATAACTGCTCATCAACGCGACTTAGTGATGGAAGATATCTTTGTCATCCCCCCAACCCAGCAAATCCAAGTGGGCGCGGGTCGGAAGAAAGTCAAAACAGGATTGGGCCAGTCCCAGACGCCCTTCACGGATCAGCAACTGCTCCAGACTGGTCTTGAGCTGGTGCAAATACAGGACATCCGACGCCGCATATTCCATCTGCGATTCGGTCAGTTCCGTCGCCCCCCAGTCCGAGGTCTGCTGCTGTTTGGAAATATCTATATCCACGAGTGATTGCAGCAGGTATTTCAGGCCATGCCGATCCGTATAGGTCCGCACCATCTTCGATGCAATCTTGGTACACCATACCGGTGCCGTCACCACGCCAAAGGCCCTTTCCAGGGCCGCAATATCAAAGCGTCCGAAATGGAACAGCTTCAGTACATCCGGATCAGTCAGCATGCGCGTCAGGTTGGGTGCATTATCCTGACCTGATGCAATCTGAACCAGATGCGCGTCGCCATCACCGGAGGAAAGCTGGACCAGACACAAACGGTCCCGACGCGGATCAAGCCCCATGGTTTCAGTATCAATCGCCACAACCAGGCCCAGATCAAGCCCATCAGGTAAGTCGTTCCGATAAAAATGAATCGCCATGAGCGCCCCCGTTTTGAGCGTCTATAGGACGAATCTATGGAAAGGTCAGCCCTTTCCGCAGCAGTATAATCCCCAGCCTTCCCGGCATAACCCTGACTGCAACCATCATCTTCTGACTTTGAAGGTCGATGTGTCTGAAATCAGATCAGACATTTACATCAATACTGACCTGTTCATCTGTCGTCCTGCGCTCATAACAAAAACCTGTGGATTGGATTTGCATAGCTCCGAACCTGCAAAAACAGACCTTCAAAAATTCAAACCGGGACACTATTCCCCGGCATCTGTCACAACAAGCCCAGTGGATATCATTATTACAGACACTATTTGAAAGCTCTTCCTCTTGCGTCATATCCGGTCACAGGCCAAGAGATAAACGGAAAAGGGGATCAGGTGATGGATATTGTAATCGTCGGTGCCGGGCAGGCTGCAGCATCCATGGCAGCAAAACTGCGTGTACTGGGCCATGATGGTGCAATCACCGTGATTGGCGAGGAACCCGTCCCACCCTATCAGCGCCCCCCTCTGTCAAAGGCCTATCTGTTGGGTGACATGCCGCTGGAACGGCTTACCCTGCGAGGAGAGGATTGGTGGACAGAACAGGGTATCCGTCTCCTGACCGGCACCCGTGCGCACAGCATCGACCGGGACGTAAAGATCATCCATACGGATTCCGGGCCCTTACCCTATGATCAGATGGCACTGACACTGGGTGCCTCACCACGCCATCTGCCTGCCAGAACCGGAGGTGATCTGGAAGGCGTTCACGCCATACGCAACCTTGCCGATATCACACGACTGGCACCCGAATTGGTGCCGGGCCGGTCTCTGGTCGTGATCGGTGGCGGATATATAGGTCTGGAAGCGGCCTCCGTCTTTCAGAAACTTGACCTTGACGTCACCCTGATCGAGGCAGCTCCCCGGATCCTCGGTCGGGTTGCCAGTGCCGAAACCGCAACAATGATCCGAAACCTTCACCGTGCTCATGGGGTGCGTATTCTTGAAGACACTGCCATCAGCCGGCTGAACGGCCAGTCCCGTGTCGAGAGCATCACACTGGGTAATGGAGATCTCATCAAAACCGATCTGGTCATCCTGGGCATTGGCGTAACCCCGGAGACCACGCTTGCCGGAACGGCGGGGCTGAAAATCGACAATGGTATTGCCTGCAATGAACTGGGACAAACATCTGACCCGGCAATATGGGCAGCTGGGGATTGCGCATCCTTTCCCTGGCAGGATTCACGCTTACGGCTGGAAAGTGTCGGTAACGCAATCGACATGGGTGAGCTGGTGGCCGAAAATATGCTGGGTGCCGGAAAGAAATATAACCCGAAACCCTGGTTCTGGTCAGATCAATATGATGCAAAGCTGCAGATTGCCGGCTGGAATGCCGGCTATGATCACGTGATAACCCGTCCGGGAGAAGGTGATCATGCAGGCTCTGTCTGGTATTACGCGAATGAGCGCCTGATTGCCGTGGACGCCTTGAATGATGCCCGAGCCTATATGATAGGCAAACGACTGATTGAAGGTGGAAAATCACCCGCCCCCGCAAAGATCGCAGATCCGGCCACTATTCTGAAAGAGTTGCTGTGAGGATCATCGGAGGCAGACTGCGCGGACTGAAACTGGCTGATATCGGCGCGGGGGATCCGGCAGCACATTTGCGGCCTACGACGGATCGTGTCCGTGAAACCATGTTCAACCTGCTGATCAACAGCCTTGGGATCAGGCTGGAGGGTTTACGTGTTCTGGACCTGTTTGCCGGAACCGGTGCATTAGGGCTCGAATCATTATCACGCGGCGCGGAACGGGTCGTCTTTGTCGATGACGGAACAACAGCACGAGCTCTGTTACGCACCAATATCGAAAAGGCCCGCGCCATGGGGATTACGGATATCTGGCGGCGCGACGCGACGCGACTCGGACCCAATCGGGGGACAGGTTACGATCTGGTCTTCATGGACCCGCCTTATGGACATGGGTTGGGCGAAGCCGCCCTGCAATCTGCCAGAGACGGTGGATGGCTGACACAGGATGTGGTCATCGTCTGGGAGGAAAGCGCCCCACCCGTCCTGCCGGCCGGTTTCACGGTTCTGGATCAACGGCGCTATGGCGAAACACTGATCACCATCCTTCGGCATGACAAGGAGGCGCTCACGTCCGCTCTGGCCTAACGGCGATTCACCCCCGAGAACAAGACCCCCGGTATCAATCGCGCAGAAGTTCGTTGATCGACGTCTTGGAGCGCGTTTTTTCATCCACGCGCTTCACAATTACCGCACAATACAGATGAACTCCGTTTCTGGACGGCATGGATCCGGCAACGACAACTGAACCTGCCGGGACCTCGCCATACATGACCTCGCCTGTTTCACGATCCACGATCTTTGTGGACTGTCCAATAAAGACACCCATGCCAAGGACCGAACCCTCACGGATGATCACCCCTTCAACCACTTCCGAACGGGCACCGATAAAGCAGTTATCTTCGATAATGGTCGGCCCGGCCTGCATGGGTTCAAGGACGCCGCCGATACCGACACCACCTGACAAATGCACATTCTTGCCAATCTGTGCACAGGAACCGACAGTAGCCCATGTATCAACCATGGTGCCTTCGTCAACATAGGCCCCGAGATTGATAAAACTCGGCATCAGGACCACCCCTTTGGCGATGAAGGCCGATTTACGCACAACGCAATTCGGCACGGCGCGGAAACCGGCCTCACGCCAACGGTTATCTCCCCAGCCGGCAAACTTGCTGTCAACCTTGTCCCACCAGCCGCCATTCTGCGGACCGCCCGGCTGCATCTCCATATCCTTGATACGAAAGCCCAGCAGCACGGCCTTCTTGACCCATTGGTTCACATGCCAGTCCGCCCCGCGCTTTTCAGCCACCCTCAGCTTTCCGCTGTCCAGGGCATTCAGCGTGTTTTCAATTGCATCGCGGATATGACCTTTCGTCGCCGGGGTGATGGTATCACGCGCCTCCCAGGCGGATTCGATTGCAGTTTCGAGCGTAGCATTCGATGCAGCATCAGACATGGGGGCTCTCCTCAGTCAGGGGCAGGGTGGAAACTCTCTTCCAAGGGCTATAAGCGGGGGGGTAAGCTGGCGCAATGCGCCCAATCACCAGGACAGAGGCGAGCATGACCGAAGACGACGCGCGCAACCACCCTTTCCCACATAGCCGCGAGACCGCCGAATCGGCCCGGAAAATCCCAGACACCCCGCAGACACGCGCACCCGCCTATCAGTTGGCCTTTGCGGATACGGACTTTCTTCTGCGCGAGGAACTGCGTGCTGTCCGTCTGCAACTGGAACTTCTGAAACCACAGATGATCCTGGATGAGCGCGGGATAGAATCAACCGTAGTCATGTTTGGCGGTGCCCGCATTCCGGAACCTGAGCATAAAGAACAGGCCCGGACCAAAACCCTTGCCGAACTGTCGAAATACTATACCGAAGCCGTCACCTTCGCCCGTCTGATGACAGAGCGCAGCCTGAAGAGCTATGGGCGTGAATGTGTCATCTGCACAGGTGGTGGCCCTGGCGTGATGGAGGCCGGCAACAAAGGGGCGGATCAGGCCGGCGGACAGTCCATCGGACTGGGTATAGTCCTGCCTCATGAGCAGGCTCCGAATGAATATGTGACTCCGGACCTGTCCTTCAATTTCCACTACTTTGCCATCCGCAAGATGCATTTCCTGCTGCGGGCACGGGCCATTACCGTCTTTCCGGGTGGCTTTGGCACACTGGACGAACTGTTTGAAACGCTGACCCTGATCCAGACCGGACGGATGAAGCGCGTACCCATCCTGTTGTTCGGGCGTGAGTTCTGGGACGGCATTATCAACTGGCAGGCATTGGCAGAAGCCGGGACAATCAGCGCCGACGACCTGACACTGTTCCAATATGTCGAAACAGCAGAGGAAGCCGTCGCTATTATCGACGGTTTCGATCCCAATTCCTGCGATTGATCCTGAAATGATGCGACCGGTCCCGTTCTGAACCTGTCGCACTTTCATCAGATCAGGCCAGATGGTCCCGGAATACAGCAAAGACCCGACGATAAACTTCGCGCTTGAAGGGCACGATCTTTTCAACCAGCGTATCGGCAGACATCCATGTCCATTTATCGAACTCGGGATGTTCGGTTGCGATATTGACCTGTTCATCGCGGCCGGTAAAGCGCATCAGTATCCATTTCTGCCGCTGACCACCATATTTGCCCTTCCACATCCTGCCAACCAGTTCGGGAGGCAGGTCATAAAAGATCCATTCATCGGTTTCAGCAACAACTTCGGCAGCATTTGCCGGCAAGCCGGTTTCTTCACCTAGTTCCCTCAGGGCAGCCTTGACCGGGGTTTCCCCCTTGTCAATTCCACCCTGAGGCATCTGCCAGGCATCACCGGGATTATCCATGCGCTGACCGGCAAAGACCAATCCATCCGTATTGACCAACACAATCCCCGCGCAGGGGCGATAAGGCAGCCCCCCCGGACCCCGCTTGTCGACAGGATCCATCATTCATCACCCTCATCCGGGGTATCTGTTGCCACGGTCGGATCAATGGAAACATCAGCGGCATCGACAGGTTCATTATCCGCGCTGTAATCCACAGCAGCCAGCCCTTTCAGGATATCAATGGCATAGGCCAGTTGATAATCTTCCTCACGCAATTTTGCCGTAGCTTCGACCTCGGCTGCTTCTGACTCGATCTGACGTTTTTCCTCGTCGGAATAACTGTCATTGTTCAGTGCCCCGCGCAGATCTGCTTCCGATCCGATAAACTTTGATTCTGTCTTCGGCTCATCCCCTTCTTCCTCACGCGGCTTTGGCGCAGGTTGTGCGACGATGATATCAGGATTGATCCCCAATGCCTGGATGGAACGACCAGACGGTGTATAGTAACGCGCCGTTGTCAGCCGCATGGCACTGTCCGAGGTTACGGGAAGCACGGTCTGGACCGACCCTTTACCAAAGGATTTTTCACCCACGATGATTGCCCGGCGGTGATCCTGCAATGCACCGGTTACAATTTCGGATGCCGAGGCTGAACCACGGTTAATCAACACCACGATCGGCTTGCCTTCCGCCAGATCACCCGGCGTGGCATTCCAGCGTTCGCTTTCTTCGGGTGTCCGACCGCGGGTAGACACGATTTCCCCCTTGTCAAGAAACGCATCGGACACGTAGATCGCCTGATCCAGAAGACCGCCGGGATTATTGCGCAGATCAATGACAAAGCCTGTAACATTGTCGATCCCGTCCAGATCCTCAACCGCCTTTTCCAGATCTGCTTCCAGTGAGGTCAGCGTTTCGTCATTAAACGTCGCCACACGCAGCACCACGACATGCCCTTCGGTCCGACCCTTGACGGCGGTCAACTTGATCGTATCGCGGACAATCTTGGTATCGAAAGGTTCCTGCTCACCTTCACGCAGGATGGTGATGGTGACTTCGGATCCGACAGGGCCACGCATCATATCGACGGCCTGATCCAGCGTCAGCCCCATCAGAGGCTCATTATCGACATGAGTAATGTAATCACCGGCCTGCACACCAGCTTCCGCAGCGGGGGTATCATCCATGGGTGAGATGACCTTGACCAGCCCGTCTTCCTGTCCGACCTCAATACCGAGACCGCCAAAGCTGCCCCGCGTTTGGGTCTGCATATCTTCGTAATCTTCTGCCGGCAGGAAGGATGAATGCGGGTCAAGGGATTGCAGCATGCCATTGATTGCTGCCTCGATCAGGTCCTTCGGATCGGTTTCCTCGACATATTGATTGCGGACCTGTTCAAATACATTCCCGAACAGATCCAGTTGCTCATAGACAGAGCTGTTATTGTCGGCTTCCTGCGCAAGAATGGGCGCGGCAAGCTGGGTGGTCAGCAAAAGCCCGGCCAAAGAGCCGCCAATGCCTGCGATCAGATAATGCTTCATTGCGTTTCCGCCTGTCCTTCTGCCTGCCTTTGCGTGTCAGCCACAATGTGGTTGAGCACGAACCATTCTGCGGGGTCCAGTGTTTCTTTATCCCTTCTCAGTTCCAGATACAGGGTTTCAGTACGGTCCGCATCCCTGCCAGTAGCCGCGTTGACCACAAAATCAATACCAAATTCCTGCGCCGATAGCTCGGTTCCACCCATCAGGCCAACCGGTTCACCCGCCGCAACCACATCACCCACCTCGCCAAAAACCTGAGCCATACCCGCCAGAATCAACAGGTAATCCCGTGCCGGCTCAAGGATCATCACATTTCCGTAATCGAGCAACGGACCGCGATAACGGATCGTTGCCGGCCATGGTGTCGTCACCAACGAGGCGGGCGCAGCCGCAATGACAAGGCCCGGCCGTTCGATTCCGGCTGCATCCGCCTCACCATAGCGACGCAGCACCGTTCCCATGACCGGTAATGGCAAGGATCCCTGCGCACCATCAAAATCGGCCAGTGGCGGACCGACATCCGATTCCATATCCGCAATACCGTCGGCAAAGGCATCTAGGGTTGCCGCCGATTTCTCCAATATCTGCAATTCCTCAGGATTTTCGCTGAAACGGGGCGGCATGGTCGAACGATCCGTTACCGCGCTTGCCAAAAGGCGGCGTGCTTCCTGAACCCGGCTCAACCCTTCAGCCAGGATATTGGCCGCATCTTCCTGAAGCATGCGAACTTCGGAAATTTCATCAAGCCCGGTACGCAGCGCATCGGCTTCTTCGCGCAAACCCGGAGCAATGCTGGACATGATCATTCCGGCACGCGCCGTTGCCTCAGGGCCGGCAGGATGCAGCAGCATCAGCGTTTCCGGGGATTTTTCCATAGCTGCCATCACGCCAATAACCGAAGCCAGCCTGTCACGTTTACCTTCCCATTCGGCCCGGATCTCCTGTTCCCGGATCCCGGCCTGTCGCAGCCCGGCACGCAGTGACGCAAGACCGGTTTCATAGGCATGGATCATATCGGTCAGGGCCGTGACCTGATCATCCTTGGACAGTGCCTCTTCCAGCCGGCCGGTTGCCTCACGTAACTGAAAGGCCGCCCGTGCAGCTTCTTCACCGGGACTGGTTTCCGCCGCAGCAACAAGCGCCCCCATCAGGATCAGGACGGCAGACAGTAGAATGGGACGAAAAAGCATCAGTTGCGCACAATCAGGGTTTTTCCGGTCATTTCAGGCGGCAGATCCAATCCCATCAGGTCCAGCACGGTTGGTGCCACATCGGCCAACCGTCCGCCAGAGCGCAGCCCCATAACAGAAGTATCTCCCACAACAATGACCGGCACCGGGTTGGTTGTATGCGCCGTATGCGGTCCGTCCGTTTCCGGATCAATCATGGTTTCGCAATTGCCATGATCCGCGATGACAACCGCTGCCCCACCCGCTTTGGCCAGTGCATCCAGTGCCCGGCCCAGATTACGGTCCACGACTTCACAGGCCTTCACGGCGGCTGGCAGGCTTCCGGTATGTCCTACCATGTCCGGATTGGCAAAATTTACCACAATCAGGTCATAGCCATCCGTGATCGCCCTGATGAACCAGTCCCCGACCTTATCCGCAGCCATTTCCGGAGCCATGTCATAAGTCGCGACCCTGGGACTGGACGGCATATGGCGATCCTCACCCGGTTCGGGTGATTCCTTACCGCCGTTCAGGAAAAAGGTGACATGCGGATATTTCTCGGTCTCAGCCAGCCGGAATTGCGTCAACCCCTTCGAAGCCACCCAAGCACCAAGCGTATTCACCACCTTCCGCTTAGGATAGGCCGTCGTCATATATGCATTATGTCTGTCGGAGTAATCAACCATACCCAGAAGTGCAGCCCATTCCGGACGCATGCCGGTATCAAAGGCATCAAAGCCGGGCTGACCTATTGCCGCAAGGATTTCCCGCACACGATCCGCACGGAAATTCAGGCAGAAAAAGCCATCCCCATCTCTGGCACCAGAAAACCCATCAATTACGACAGGTTGAATGAATTCATCCGTTTCGTCAGCCGCATAGGCAGTCTCAACCGCATGGGCAGCATCCGGAGCAAAGCGTCCTTCCCCCATCACCATGGCGGCATATGCACGGGAAACACGTTCCCAGCGATTATCCCGGTCCATCGCATAATAACGCCCGATAACCGTCCCGATCCGCACGCCTTCAGGCAGATTACCCTGCAATTCGGTCACAAATCCCATGGCTGATTTCGGAGCCACATCGCGCCCGTCGGTCACCGCATGGATTACGACCGGCACACCTTTCCCCGCAACCGCGCGTGCCGCAGCCAGAACATGCTGGATATGCCCATGCACACCGCCATCAGATACCACTCCCATCAGATGCGCGGTTCCGCCGGTCTTTTTCAAAACCGCAATAAAATCACCCAGCCTAGTATTTTCGTAAAAGCTGCCATCTTCAATGGCGAGATCAATCTGACCAAGATCCATCGCCACCACCCGACCGGCCCCGATATTGGTATGCCCAACCTCAGAATTACCCATTTGTCCTGAAGGCAGCCCGACATCGGGCCCAAAGGTAATCAGCATATCATGCGGACACTCCGTCATCAGCCGGTCATAGGTCGGCGTCACGGCCTGATCAGGCGCACTTTGTTCGGGCCTGTCGGAAATTCCCCAGCCATCAAGAATGCACAGCGCAACCGGTTTCTTTCCATTCATAATCCCGCCCCTTCATCAATACCAAGCATGATATTCAGGTTTTGCACCGCTGCACCGGAAGCACCCTTGCCCAGATTATCCAGTACAGCAACAACCACAGCGCAACCGGCGACATCATCGCCATGAACCGAGATCTCCAGCATATTCGTATTGTTCAGTGCAGTCGGATCAATACGGGCACCGATTTCCTCAGCCTCGCGGATACGGACAAACTCGGCACCCAGGTAGTGCTCTGACAGCGCCGCATGAACGGAAGACAGCGTACGCCCCCCCCCCAGATGCAAGGGCAGCGACACGGCCATGCCTTGGGCAAAATTTCCAACTGAGGGGGCAAAGACCAGCTGAACCTGCAGGCCGGTCATGGCCATGATCTCGGGGAGGTGTTTGTGATGCTGCGCCAGTGCATAAAGGAAGGCTGGCGGTGCGCTGTTGTTTTCATATTCTCTGATCAGCGCATTACCCCCGCCAGAATAGCCCGAAACCGCATTGACCGAAACGGCCTCTTCCCGCCCGATCAATCCAGCATCGACCAGAGGACGCAGCACGGCAATCGTGCCCGTCGCATAACAACCCGGATTGGCAACATAACGCGCAGAGGAAATCCGGGTCCGCATGTCCGGGATCAGTTCAGGAAAGCCAAACACCCAGCCCGGATCAACCCGATGCGCGGTTGAGGCATCAATCAGCCGTACAGGCAGATCAGATGCCAGCGTGACAGCTTCTTTCGCAGCTTCATCAGGCAGACAAAGGATCGCGACATCGGCAGCCGCAAAACAGCTGCGACGGGCGCCCGCATCTTTGCGCAGATCGTGCCCGATCCGGATCAGCTCAATATCATCACGATCTGCCAGACGATCACGGATCTGCAGACCCGTAGTACCAGCCTCGCCATCAATGAAGACCTTATGTGCCATGCCAACCCTTTCTTTCTGGTCCCTGACATAGCGCTGCATACGTCCGGGGGCAATGCGAGCAGGTCATGGCCGATCAATGATCGCGCGGTGTTGAAACGCCCTGCCCCAATCGCGTATCACCCCGATATGAGCGCAGTTTATTCCCAGACCACCGGCACATCCACACGTCCCATGCCCAGCCAGCAACCAACCCGGCTTTACCACACCCCACTGTCACCTTTTTCACGAAAGGTGCGGCTGGTTCTGGCCGAAAAGAAGATTGAGGTCGAACTGGCCGAAGAACGTTATTGGGAACAGGATCCGGAACTTCACCGACGCAATCCCGCAGGCAAAATCCCTGTCCTGCGCCATGATGGCATGCTGCTGGCCGAAAGTCAGGCAATCTGCGAATATCTGGACGAAACGGTCCCCGTCCCACCCCTGATGCCCGAAACCGCCGCTGGCCGTTATGAGGTCCGCCGACTATGTGCTTGGTTTGACGACAAGTTCAACTCAGAAGTGACCCGGCCTGTGCTGACTGAACGGGTCTGGAAGAAGGTGCAGAAGGCCGGCTATCCGGACAGCCGCATCGTCAAATCGGGCCTGGGGGCAATCAAGGCCCATATTGACTATATGCACCAGCTTCTGGAGGAACGCCGCTGGCTTGCCGGTCCCACGCTGAGCATCGCCGATTTTGCGGCAGCGGCACATTTCTCGTGCCTCGATTATATTTCAGACGTGGACTGGGACCACTCTGATCTGGTCCGGCAATGGTATGCAACAATCAAATCCCGTCCGGCCTTCCGCAATGTTCTGGCCGATCAGGTTCCGGGACTGCATCCGGCCGCACATTACGCCCAGCTTGATTTCTGATCCCTACCCCAAAGCATAGCCGGTTCCCCGGACCGTACGCAGCGGATCATTGCCGCCATGGATCATCAGCGCCTTGCGCAATCTGCCGACATGAACATCAATGGTGCGCATTTCGACATAGATATCACGCCCCCAGACCCGGTCCAGAAGCTGCTCCCGCGTCCAGACCCGTCCGGGTTTTTCCATTAATGTCGCGAGCAGGCGGAATTCAGTCGGTCCAAGGCTGAGCACCCGGCCAGCACGAAAGACCCGGTGTTCGGCCGCATCCAGAACAATATCACCAAAGCTCAGTCTTTCCCCCATTGAGGCCGGTCTGGTCCGGCGCAGCTGAGTACGCAGCCGCGCCATCAGTTCCACAATGGAATAAGGTTTGACAACATAATCATCAGCCCCGGTTTCCAACCCCCGCACGCGATCAACCTCATCCCCCCGGGCAGACAGCATCACGATCGGGATTGGCCGTGTTCCGGGATCGGCCTTGATCCGACGGCAGATCTCGATCCCCGATACATTCGGCAACATCCAGTCCAGCAGGATCAGATCGGGCTGCTCCTCGGCAACCAATAACAAGGCCTCATCGCCGCTTTCGGCCATGACAACCCCAAATCCTTCCGCCTCAAGGTTGTATTTCAGAACCTCGCGCTGTGCGCCTTCATCCTCGACAACAAGAATGCAAGGGGTCTGACGTACCGACATCCGATTAGCCCCCGGCCTGCTCATCACCCAGACCCGCTGGCGCGGAAACAACACCATCCTTTTTCGGACGGCTTTCCTCCGGCAGTTCACCGGTCACAAGGTAGATCACCTGTTCGGCAATGGCTGTAGCATGATCGCCCATTCGTTCGATATTCTTGGCAATGAAATGCAGGTGCATGCAGGCCGTAATGTTGCGCGGATCTTCCATCATGTGGGTCAGGAATTCCCGGAACAGCGCATTATACATCTGATCCACTTCCAGATCGCGGTTCCGCACATCGACTGACAGCCCCTCATCCCGCTGGATATAGCTGTCCAGAGCATCCTTCAGCATCCGGTCCACCACTGTCACCATCCGCCTCAGTCCATGCCCCGCGCCGGGAACCACAGGCAAATGAGCCAGAACATGGGTCCGCTTTGCCATGTTCTTGGCATAATCACCAACCCGTTCCAGAGCACCGGACACCTTGATAACAGTCAGCACCAGCCGCAAATCCGTCGCCGTCGGAGCCCGCAGGGCAATCAGCCGTGCCGCTTCTTCGTTGATCTGCAAATCCAGCCCGTCAATATCCTTGTCATGACGACGGACCTGCTCTGCCAGTTCCTCATCCGAGGTTTCAAGCGCCATGGCCGCATCGGTAATGGCCCTTTCGACCATCCCCCCCATACGCACAACAAGCGCCTGGATGGTTTCCAGATCACGGTCAAAAACCGACGTGATATGTCTGTCGTTCTGCATCCCGCTGTCCTTTCCTAGCCGATGCGGCCCGAGATATAGCTTTCCGTCCGCGGATCCTGCGGTCGGGTGAAGATGTCGTCGGTATCGCCATATTCAACCAAATTCCCAAGGTGGAAAAATGCCGTTTTCTGACTGACCCGTGCCGCCTGCTGCATCGAATGGGTCACAATCACCACCGAAAAATCCTGTCGCAGCCGGTCAATCAGCTCTTCAACCTGACCGGTGGCAATGGGATCGAGCGCCGAACAGGGTTCATCCATCAACAGAACTTCAGGCTGGGTTGCAACGGCGCGCGCAATGCACAACCGTTGTTGCTGCCCACCCGAAAGTCCCGTTCCCGGTTCCTGCAGGCGATCCTTCACCTCATCCCACAGCGCAGAACCACGCAGGGATCGTTCGACAATCTGATCCAGATCCGCCCTGTTTCTGGCCAGCCCGTGGATACGCGGACCATAAGCCACATTGTCATAGATTGATTTCGGAAACGGATTAGGCTTCTGAAAGACCATCCCGACCTTGGCACGCAGCTGAACCGGATCGACGCGACGGTCATAGATATCCTCTCCATCAAGGGCGATACCCCCTTCGACCCGGCAGATATCAATCGTATCATTCATCCGGTTCAGGCAACGCAGAAATGTTGACTTTCCGCATCCCGAAGGACCAATGAATGCCGTCACCGTCTTGTCGGGAATATCGACATTCACATCCCGGATCGCGCATTTCTCACCGTACCAGACCTGCACATCACGGGCCACGATCTTGATGGCGGCGTGCATGCCGCTGCGTTGTTCCCTGCTCATATCATTCATGATCTTGTCCTCAACCGCCCTTACCAGCGACGCTCGAACCACCGACGCAACCAGATTGCGAGCAGGTTCATGCACAGAAGAAAGGCCAATAGCACGATGATCGCACCTGAGGCCCGCTCAAAGAAGGCCGGATCGGCCCGGTTTGTCCAGTTATAGATCTGTACCGGCAAGGCAGAGGCCGGTTCAAAGAAGCCCGTCAGAGGGGCCGATGGGATATCCTGGACGAAGGCCACCATGCCGATCAGCAGAAGCGGCGCAGTTTCCCCAAGTGCTCCCGCCAGCCCGATAATCGTGCCGGTCAGGATACCAGGCAGGGCCAGCGGCAGAACGTGATGGAACACGGCCTGCATATGCGATGCCCCAATACCCAGCGCCGCATCCCGGATCGAAGGCGGAACCGCCTTCAGCGCCGTCCGTGTGGCAATGATGACCGTGGGTAGGGTCATCAATGTCAGGACCAGACCACCAACAACCGGGGCAGACCGGGGCAAGCCCGCAAAATTGATGAAGACGGCCAGCCCCAATATTCCGAATACGATCGATGGTACAGCCGCCAGATTGGCAATATTGACTTCGATGATATCGGTGAATCGGTTTTTAGGGGCAAATTCCTCAAGATAGATGGATGCGGCAACTCCGATAGGCAGTGCCAGAACCAGCACGATCAGCATCATGTAGGCAGACCCAACGATGGCTACCCCCAGCCCGGCCGCCTCGGCCCGCGTTTCAGAGGCATCCGCATTGGTGACAAAGGCCGGATTAAAGCGCGTCTCAAGCGCCCCTGCCGCTTGCAGCGCATCGGCAAGTGCAAGTTGCGCGGGGCTGGTCTTAACATCAATTGCGGCCTGTTCGGATGTAATCCGACCCTTGAAATATCCATCAATACGGGATGCTGCCAGGACAGACAGGGTCACATCCTGACCGACCAGCCCCGGATCGGCCAACACACGATCACGTAAATCAGCCCGTGCCTGATCCGACAGGAACGATTTCAGGTCAGTATCATCCAACCCCTCAATCCGGATATCCTTGACGGCAATATAGTTTTTCAGGGCATCCGTCAGCAGCTTCTCATAACTGAGTGTCAGCACCTTCCGCATTTCAGCGGGATCGCGATTGCCCTGCGGATCAACGGTTTCCGCATCTATCATGACCGGGATGCTGACAAAGGTCTGGCGAAAGGCTCCGGCCCCATCCGACAGAACAGACACCAGCAGCCAGGCCAATGCCGCAATTGCAAGGCAGATTGCCCCGATACCACAGGCACGGAAACGGACCTCAGCCGCATTTCGCCGACGGGTACGGGCATCGGCTTCCAGCAGGGATTTTTTCTGGTGAGGCAATGCCGTGGATTGCAATACAGGTTCTTCAGGTATGATATCGGTCATTCATACTGCTCCCGATATTTGCGCACGATATAAAGCGCGGCGATATTCAGCCCGAGCGTCAGGACAAACAATGTCAGCCCAAGCGCAAAGGCAACCAGGGTCTCAGGGCTGGCAAAGTCATTATCCCCTGTCAGCTGACCAACGATCTTGACGGTAATCGTTGTCATTGCCTCAAACGGGTTAGGGCTGATCCTCGCCATGGCTCCAGCCCCCAGTACAACGATCATTGTCTCGCCAATGGCACGGGAAGCGGCCAAAAGCACGGCTCCGACGATACCTGGCAGGGCGGCAGGCAATACGACCTGACGGATCGTCTCAGATCGGGTGGAGCCAAGCCCCAAGCTGCCGTCACGCAGCGATTGCGGCACTGCGGTAATGATGTCATCCGACAACGAACTAACGAAGGGAACCAGCATGACACCCATGACAATCCCGGCCGTCATCACCGAAGACCCGCTGTCACCCAACCCGAGAGGTTCGGCAAACCAGTCCCGCAAAAGCGGACCGACGGTGACAAGGGCAAACAACCCGTAAACAATAGTCGGGATACCGGCCAGAACCTCAATCGCGGGCTTGACCCATGCCCGCAACCGGGGCGAGGCATATTCAGCCATGTAGATCGCCGCAAACAGCCCAATCGGCACTGCAAACAGTAAGGCAATCAGCGAGATATACAGCGTCCCCCAAAGAAGCGGCAACATTCCCAGTTCTGATCCACCGCCAAAGCTGGGGGTCCATTCAGTGCCGAACAGGAAATCCTGCCAAGGATAAAGCCTGAAAAAGCTCAGTGATTCGAAGACCAGCGACAGGATGATACCGACCGTAGTTGCAATGGCGACAGTCGAACAACCGATCAGCAGCATACGGACAAATCGTTCAACAGAATTGCGGGCACGGAATTCCGGCGAAACCCGCGATAGTGCAAAGCCCATCCCGCCGATTGCCAGGATCGGTGCAACAAAACCATATCCCGGCAGGCTAACCGCCCATAACAGAAACAACAGCAAAAAGGCCGGAACAACCGTCATCAAGGCAACATGCCAGCAGTAATACCCCGGCCGTGAATGTAGCCTGCGCGGGTCTCCTCCGGTCAGCAACAAAACACGGCTGCGGGCCATGACATAGCCAAGAAGGCCAAGCCCCAATACCACAAACCAGATCCATTGGACGGACATGACTTCTCTCCACCGGACCGTGGCCGGGCATCCGCACGAGAATGCCCGGCCTGCGGTCAGTTATTGCATCACGGCTTCGTCTGCGACGGTTTTCTGAGTTCCGGCAAGCTCCGGATCCGGCACCAGCCCATAGGCCGACAGCGGGCCACCCGGTCCGGCAATCGCATCCGAGACAAAGAACTCGGCATATTCCTTCAATCCGGGAATGGTGCCGACATGGTCTTTCTTGACATAGAAGAACAAGGGACGTGAAACCGGATACTCACCCGAAGCAACCGTTTCAACCGAGGGCGATACACCGTCGATAGCGGCAACCTTCAGCCTGGTCGTGTTGTTTTCATAAAATGACAGCCCAAAGACACCGATACCGTTCTTGTTGCTGTCAATCCGCGCCAGTGTTTCGTTGTAATCCCCATCAATATCGACCGATTTTCCATCAGTACGGATCGCCATACAGGCAGATTCTGCGGCATCCTCATCGCCGTTATTCACAGCCATGAAACCATCCAGAGCACCCGATGCCTCACAACCGGCAAGCATGACCTTTTCTTCAAAGACCTCGCGCGTGCCGTGTTTCGTACCGGGAATAAAGGCCATGATATCCTGTTCCGGCAAGGACGGATTAACCTCAGCCCAGCTGGCAGCGGCATTGGCCATGATCTTGCCATCAACCACCACATCCTTTGCCAGGGCAATGAACACATCCTTCGGGGTCAAGGCAAAATCCGGACCATTGATGTCACTGGCAAAGACGATCCCATCGTAACCGAAACGAACCTCGATAATATTGGTGACGCCATTCGCGGCACAGGTCTCAGCCTCTGAATCCTTGATCCGGCGGCTGGCATTGGCCACATCAATGGTGTTCTCGCCCACGCCTTCACAAAATTGCTTGAGCCCTGCCGAGGAACCGCCACCTTCAACGACAGGTGCTGCAAAATCGGTATTTTCAGCGAAAGCTTCAGCCACAATTGTCGCATAGGGCAATACGGTCGATGAGCCGGCAACCTGCAACTGGTCACGTGCCGAAGCAACGGAAGCCGAAGCAGCAATGACAGCAAGGGTCGAAACGGTAAGTCTGACGGATTTCATGAGATCTTTCCTGAACGCTTCTGAACGGCACGAATTGGCCTGCGCATTGCCTAGGCCGGAAATACGACGCTTATGCGACGGATTTGTGACAGTTTCGTGACGACACCAGACAGCATGATGCCTGCCATTACAGCAGCGTATCAATCATCTGGCTGCGACAAGGAAAGACCCGGCCAAACATGCAGACAGCGTGGCTGAACCTTGCAGTCCCGCCAGACCCGTTCAGACATACAGGAAACAGGGACGGGTATCAGCTGTTATTCCGGCAGGTCCCGTCAGCCGACCCGGCCACGCTGTCCACCGGTCTGTGCCCGGTCCAACAACAAATGATCCAACACCACGCACGCCGCCATTGCTTCAGCCACGGGAACAGCCCTGATCCCCACGCAGGGATCATGACGTCCCTTGGTAATCAGATCGATTTCCTCACCCGTGGTGGTAATCGTGCGTCGAGGTGTCAGAATGGAACTGGTTGGCTTCACGGAAAAACGGACCACAATATCCTGCCCGGTCGAAATACCGCCAAGAATACCGCCGGCATGGTTTGACAGGAATTCCGGCCCATCCGGAGTCATCCGGATTTCGTCGGCATTATCAGTTCCCGTCAGCCCGGCAGCGGCCATGCCTTCGCCAATCTCGACACCTTTCACCGCATTGATCGACATCATCGCTGCAGCAAGATCGGTATCCAGCTTACCATAAACCGGCGCCCCAAGACCTGGGGGGCACCCCCGGACCAAAACTTCGATTGCCGCCCCGACACTGTCTTGTGACCTGCGGATATCGGTCAGATACTCTTCCCACGCTTGGGCAGCACCCGCATCCGGCAAGAAGAACGGGTTCCCCCAAATCGCCCTTTCGTCAAAATGGGCCGGGTTCAGCCGCATCTCACCCATCTGGACCATGTAACCCAGAACCGACAGGCCCGGCACAAGATCACGCAAAACCGCCTGCGCCACTGCACCAGCAGCCACCCGGGCCGCTGTTTCACGGGCACTTGATCGTCCGCCGCCGCGATAGTCACGTATCCCGTATTTCTGATGATAGGTAATATCGGCATGACCAGGGCGAAAGGATTTCGCGATCTCGCCATAATCCCTTGAGCGCTGATCAGTGTTCTCAATCATCAGCATGATCGGGGTACCGGTAGTCCGGCCTTCGAAGACCCCGGACATAATGCGCACCCGGTCCGCTTCCTGCCGTTGCGTCGTATTCTTCGATGTCCCTGGGCGGCGGCGATCCATGAATGGCTGAATCCAGCCCTCATCCAGTTCAACACCCGGCGGACAGCCATCCACAACCGCTCCAAGTGCCGGCCCATGGCTTTCACCCCAGGTCGTGACACGGAAAACATGGCCGAAACTGTTAAGGCTCATCACAGATCTCCTTTGCCTCTTGGTTAGCGGGCACATGCGCCTGCGGCAAGCACCTGACATCAAGATCGTACTTGCGTCAGGCACAAGGATTGATCATGTTAGCGCAGCCTCGGGGAGCCTGTCGGCTGAGACGTCTCGGACGGACCCGTTGAACCTGATCCGGTTAGCGCCGGCGGAGGGAAGGTATCGCTGCCCTTTCTTCCGGATACTTGCATGAGAGGAAGCGATGAAATACGTAATTGCCGCCCTGCTGATTTCTGCCGTACCCGCGATGGCAAGCAAACCGGAACTTACCGTATACGCGCCGGATTACTTTGCCTCAGAATGGGGTCCGGGACCAAAAATCACAGCCCAGTTCGAAAAAATCTGCGGTTGTGATCTGAAGTTCGTCACCGGTGATGTGCTGCCACGACTTTTGCTGGAAGGCGAAAAGACCGAGGCCGATGTCGTAATCGGCCTGAACAGCGATGTCACGCTGCGCGCACGGGAATCGGGACTGTTCGCTCCTCATGGTCAGGACCTGACCGGGCTGACCATGCCCATCACATGGCGTGATGACATCTTTCTGCCCTTCAATTGGTCGGAAACCGCTTTCATCTATGACGAGACCCGGCTGGACACCCCACCGAAAAGCTTTCAGGAACTTCTGGATGCCCCGGATGATCTGAAGATCATCATCCAGGATCCCCGTAGCTCGGTTTCCGGCCTCGCCCTGCTTTTGTGGGTCAATACAATTTACGGAAGCAACGCTGACGAAGCCTGGAAGAAACTCAAGCCGAAAGTCCTGACGGTGACATCCGGATGGTCCGAAGCTTATGGTATGTTCACAAATGGCGAAGCAGATATGGTGCTGAGTTTCACGACCTCGCCCGCCTATCATATCGGGGTCGAACAGGACACGACAAAACACGCCGCAATTTTCCCGGAGGGTCACTATTTCATTGTCGAACTGGCAGCGCAGCTGAAAACGACCGACCAACCAGAACTGGCAAAAAAATTCATGGACTACATCCTTTCGCCCGATTTTCAGGACATGATTGCAGAAGCGAACTGGTCCTATCCCGCCAAGCTGTCGCGAGACCTGCTGCCGGCTTATTTTGCAGCCCTGGCACGGCCGACACGGACCATTTTTCTTGACGAACAAGAGGCAGAGGCACTTCGCCGGCCCGCGCTTAACGCATGGCTGAACGTTTTCGCCCGCTGAAAGATCCCGCCGGAACTCTGGCCGGCGCGGGATTGATTGTGCTCATTCTGGGTACATTGGCAGCCGTTACGGTTCGTGCCGGTGGATTATCAGTGCTCGAATCATGGGATTGGCGCGCAGTACGTTTCACGATCTGGCAGGCAATACTGTCAGCAATGTTGTCCGTATTGTTAGCCATTCCCGTTGCCCGGGCCCTTGCTCGGCGGCGTTTCATCGGGCGCAGTATACTCGTCACGCTTCTGGGCGCCCCCTTTATCCTGCCGGTTATCGTGGCAATCATGGGCCTGGTCTCAATTTTCGGCCATGACGGGCTGGCCAACAGACTTCTGGCTATATTCGGTCTGAAGCCGGTTTCGATCTATGGCTGGCCCGGAGTGATTCTCGCCCATGTCTTTTTCAATTTGCCCTTGTCTATCCGCATGATCCTGCATGGCTGGCAGGCCATTCCGGCTGAGCGCTTCCGGCTTGCGCAATCCCTGAATTTCAGCCCCGGCGATATTTCCCGCCATCTGGAGCGGCCAATGCTGCGGGAAGTTCTGCCAGGGGCATGGATGTCGGTGTTTCTGGTCTGCCTGACCTCATTCGCCGTTGCCTTATCCCTTGGCGGAGGGCCACGCGCAACCACCATTGAACTGGCCATTTTTCAGGCATTTCGCTTTGATTTCAATCTGGGAAAGGCAGCAACGCTAGGGCTGCTACAGGTCGGACTTTGCCTGATCACACTGGTTCTTCTAACACGCATCACCATACCTGCCGGTTTCGGGACAGGTATGGACCGGGACAGTAACCTGCCAGGGCCATCCGGCTGGCGGTGCCTGACAGACGTGATGGTGATCATGCTGGCAGCGATATTCCTGTTACTGCCACTGGCTTCGGTCATCGTGCATGGCCTGCCCCGGATCACCGGACTTCCGGTATCCGTCTGGCAGGCTGCCTGCCGTTCAGTCACCATGGCGCTTTGTTCAACCTTTGCTGCTCTTATCATGGCACTGGCTCTGGCGGGTGCAATCGTGCGTGGTCACCGCTGGGTTGAAGCCGCAGGAATGTTGCCCATTATCGCATCCCCTCTGGTTCTGGGGACCGGGCTTTACCTTCTGCTGCATGGCATGGCTTCACCCAGTCAGCTTGCCCTGCCCTTGACGGTCATCATCAACGCCATCATGGCACTGCCCTTTGGTCTGCGTGTCCTGATCCCGGCAGCTCGTGGACTTCAGGCAGATTATGGACGGCTGGCAGATTCACTGGGCATGACAGGATTTGCACGGTTGCGGTTACTGACCCTGCCCCGCCTGGCCCGCCCACTCGGTTTCGCCGGAGGTCTTGCTGCCGCCCTGTCCATGGGCGACCTGGGGGTCATCACACTGTTTGCCGACAGTGAAAGCGCAACCCTGCCACTAAAACTTTACCAATTAATGAACAGCTATCGCATGCAGGATGCAGCCGGCTGCGCCGTACTGCTGATGGGCATCAGTTTTGCCATGTTCTGGGCATTCGACAGGGGAGGACGAATCAATGCTGCGATTTGAGGATGCCACAGCACAACTGGGCGAATTCCGGCTCCATGCCAATCTGAAGCTCCGGACTGGTACGCGGGTAGCCGTCATCGGTCCTTCAGGTTCCGGAAAATCAACACTTCTGGGAATCGTATCGGGCTTTGTCCCGCTGTCGGAAGGGCGGGTCACATGGTACGGGCATGATCTGATATCCCAGCCCCCAGGTGAACGGCCGGCATCAATCCTGTTTCAGGATCAGAACCTGTTCCCACATCTGAGCGTTGCCCAGAATGTCGGGCTGGGCCTGAGATCCGACCTGCGATTAACGACAAAACAACATGACGCCGTAGCACATGCCCTGCAACAAGTCGGGCTCGACGAACTCGCCGACCGCCGCCCTGCCCAATTGTCCGGCGGACAGCAAAGCCGGGTTGCCCTTGCCCGTGTCGCCCTGCATGCCCGTCCGATCCTGTTGCTGGACGAGGCATTCTCGGCCCTGGGTCCGGCCCTGAAAACAGAAATGCTGGAGCTGCTCAGCCGGATTACAGATGAAAACGGTGCCATCGTACTGATGGTGACTCACGATCCGCAGGACGCACTGGCCTTTGCTCCGGAAACTATCGTGGTCATGGACGGTGTCGCACACCCGCCCACTCCGACCAAAGAACTGCTGGACAACCCACCCACGGCACTGCGTACCTATCTTGGTTAATCAACCGCGCGGATCATCCTGCGGTCAAAAAACCGCAATACCTGCCGAAGATCATGCCCACGTTTCAGTATCTGCCCATCCATTGCAATCACGGCATACATGCCCTGCACGGATCGTAGTCCGGGCCGTTTCTCAACCCGATAGACCGGGTTTTCCGCACTGTGCCGGAATATGGAAAAGACAGCCACATCAGACAAGAAGGTCATGGCATAGTCACGCCATTCACCTACAGCCACCATACGTCCGTAAACAGACAGAATGGCCGCCAATTCAACCCGGTCAAAAGCTATCCTGTCATGCTGTGTCTGAAACGGATGGGAACGGTTCTGCATAGTCGTGATGGTGGCACCGCCGGATGATACGGGCAATGGCAAAATGGCAGGGGCCTGGACCGGCCCCCGCAACAATCAATAACAAGAGATCCGGGTAATCAGATCCCTGTCATCATATTCGATATTCAGCCGGTCAGGCCGGTAATCCCCTGTAACCGCCATATCGGGACCGATCACGCGCACGGGTCGGGTCAGCTGCGCCTCATTCAGCACCTTGCGACTTTGCCCGACCAACCCCTGAAACTGCGATGCACGACAGTCATCTGAAGGTGCAGGCGGTGTTCCCGGCGGCAGTTTTGGCTGGGTACAGCCTGCCACGACCAGTATTGCAACCATGCCGACGGCAAGAACTAAGGAGGCTGGCCTGTGCATTAACCGCAATCCACCCCGGAAATATTGCCCGTCCCGTCAAGACGGAACACGATCCGGTTGGGGTCATATTCCTGCGGCTCTATCCCGCGATATTCGACAATGCGATAATCTTTCGAGATCCCCAATGTTGGGACCACACTCCCCGGCTGGCCAATATAAGTCGCATAGACCCCGGCCTTGCACAGATCCGGCTTACGTTCTGCCAGACCATCCTCGGCCACCGTTGGCAATGGTTCAATTCCGGCTGGCTGGACCGGAGCATTATCAATCGGTGCGCCTGCCATGCAGCCGGAAAGTGTAAACCCGATAGCAAGCGGAGTAAAGATGCGGATCGTTGTCTTCATACGTTCGTCTGTCCCTGATGAAATTCCACTGTTTCTGGTTTGGTCTCATTCAAACGAGAACCCTGAAACAATCTATACGCATTGGCAGACCGGCTGTTAAGCCCGCTGAAGCACACAGCGCATCACGTCACTATCAGTTCTGGTTGGCGATCAGGCGCATGGAAACTTCAGTACCATAGGCGCGCAGGAACGCATCAACGGCATTATCAACGATACGCCGGATCATGGTGTCATCAACCGAATTACGCCCGACAAGCATGACTCGGTTCCTGACCTGTGCCCCGCAAAGCTGGATGAAGCTGTCCGCGGCCAAGGCGAGATCCGGAATATTGTCCCGCAAAGTTCCGTCCAGCTGCCAGTTGCGCAACTGCTGTTCCAGTGTCTCAAGCAATGTTGACTGACCGATTTCGTAATATTCGGCCGAAAGGGACGGAAAACGTTCTGCTTCGGCAATCGCCAGGCGCAAGGTCCGGGACCCGAATTCAGAAACCGCATGGTTGGCAATCAGATGCCCTGTGAAGCGCAGTACCTGATCGGCTGGCAGATCCAGTCCGAACAGCGTTTTACCTTCCTGCCGCTCACGCTCCAGCTCCTCACGGAAAACAGCATCAAACATCAGTCGCTTATCCGGGAAATAGCTGTAAAGGGTCGCCTTCGATACGGCGGCTTCCCGTGCAATATCATCAACGCTGGCACCTGCATAGCCATCACGCATGAAGACGCGGCGTGCACCTTCCAAGACCTGCCCGTACTTGCGTCCCCGGGTAATAGGTTGATCTTCGTTAACCATTGTCATTATTTTTTACTTCATTTATCCATACAGTTTAGTCTATATAAGCATCTCAGACAAGTCTCTACACTTATTCAAAATTTGTAAATTACCCCGCAATTGCTAACCGCAATTACATCCTGAAGTGGTGTAAATTCCTATTTGTCACAATTCCTTTCGTTAACTTTAATCTATTTGTACAAATTAGTCTGAATGCTTCTTATAGCACAAGGCCGCATACCCCTGCGCGAATTTCGTTGCGAAAATCCGCCACACAGAGGATGCTCTGCTGAACGATTAGGCAGAAGCAGAGGATGGCCATGTCAAACCCGCACCCGTCATTTCGAGATTCCGTTGACCGGATGTTCAGTCACGCCGCTTCACTGATGAAGCTGCCACCCGGGCTGGAAGAAAAAATTCGGGTCTGCAACTCGACCTATACAGTGCGTTTTGGTGTGCGCCTGCGGGGCGCAATTCACACATTCACCGGTTATCGTTCGGTCCATTCCGAACATATGGAACCCGTGAAGGGGGGGATCCGCTATGCAATGTCTGTCAATCAGGATGAGGTCGAAGCACTTGCCGCGCTGATGACTTATAAATGCGCACTGGTCGAGGTTCCATTCGGAGGTTCCAAGGGCGGTTTGCGCATCAATCCCCGCGAATGGGACGAGGACGAACTGGAACGGATCACGCGCCGCTTTACCTATGAGCTGTCCCGGCGCAGCCTGATCTCCCCCAGCCAGAACGTACCTGCCCCCGACATGGGCACAGGTGAACGTGAAATGGCCTGGATGGCCGATGCTTTCAAACGGCTGCATCCTGAAGATATCAACGCCAAGGCTTGTGTGACCGGAAAACCCGTCACCATTGGTGGCGTCGCCGGCCGGGTCGAAGCAACAGGGCGCGGCGTTCAATACGCGGTACGCGAATTCTTCCGCCATCCCGAAGCCCTGAAACGTGCTGGCATTCAAGGAGATCTGTCCGGCAAGCGGGTTGTCGTTCAGGGGCTGGGTAACGTGGGTTATCATGCCGCCAAGTTCCTTCAAAAGGAAGATGGCTGCGATATTGTGACCGTTATTGAATATAACGGTACAGTACATAATCCAAACGGTCTCGATATCGAAGCCCTGAAGGCACATATCAGCGAAACCGGCGGGGTCGAAGGCTTCCCCGGTGCGACTTTCCGCCCAGCCGGTCTGGAAGGCCTGGAAGACGAATGTGACATCCTGATCCCGGCTGCCGTCGAAAGTGTCATCACCGCCGAAAACGCAAACCGCATCAAGGCCAAGCTGATCATCGAAGCCGCAAACGGACCGGTTACGGCAGAAGGTGACGCCGTATTGAAAGAACGCGGCGTGGTTATTATTCCCGATATGTACGCGAATGCTGGCGGTGTGACCGTATCCTATTTCGAATGGGTGAAAAACCTGTCGCAAATCAGCCTTGGCCGGATGGAGCGCCGCTTTGAAGAGCACCGCAACCGTCTGCTGGTGTCGGAAATCGAACGACTCTCTGCCGATTCAGGACTGAAATGGACTCTGACCGATGGCTTCAAGGAAGCCTATCTGCACGGCGCCGATGAAATCGAACTGGTCCGCTCCGGTCTCGACGACACGATGCGCGACAACTATCGAAAGATGCAGGAGGTCTGGTTCGGAGATGATCGTGTCGGGGACCTGCGTACTGCAGCCTATGTCGTGGCAATTCGCCGGATTGCCAATGTCTACGGCTCATTGGGGTTGTAAGGCCTGATACTTATGAAGGCCGGCAGGAAAACTGGCGGCCTTCATCATCAACCCGGCTCATAATTACAATCTGTCGGGTTTCATTCTTTCAGAAATACCGCAACCTCTGATGCCGTGGGAATGGCATCGCCCGCACCATGACGGGTCACCTTGATGGCTGAAGCTGCGGCAGCATGGCGCAAAGCATCTGCCGGATTACGTCCCACATCCAGCCCGGCGGCAAAATATCCGGCAAAACAATCCCCTGCTCCGGTCGTATCCACGGGAACCACCGGAAAGGCTGTCTGCGTGATCATGTTGCCTGTTGTCATATCACGATATTCCGCCCCCGCTGCCCCACGGGTCACCAGCATCATCGGCACGGCAATCCCATCCGGCATGGCATCAGCCAACTGCCCGGCTTCAACCTCATTCAGTGCAAGGATTGATACATCGGCCATCACAGCACGTGCAGCATCAATATCGAAGGGAGCACAGCTATAGATCACCCGTGCACCGGCCAGACGCGCCATCCGGGCTGCCTCCGGCTGAAGGTTGGTCTCATTCTGAAGCAGCAAGGTATCATCCGGCCCGATTTCGGATAATATCTGCTTCAGTTGCATTGGATCCAGCTGACAATTTGCCCCCGGATACAAGACAATCACATTTTCTGCCCCGGCATCGACCAGGATAACCGCATGGCCCGTAACAGTATCCGGTATCCGCATGATACGAGACGTATCTACCCCTGCCCTCTCCAGCCGTTCCAGAACCCAGTCATCACCTTGCGAACCGATCCCACCGATATGAATAACCCGCGCACCGGCCCGCGCCGCAGCAATGGACTGGTTCGCCCCCTTGCCACCCAACCCCTGTACATAATCCTGCGAAGCGATCGTTTCACCTTTCGCCGGCAGATATGACAGGCGATAGACATGGTCGATATTGACCGAACCAAGATTATAAATCGTCATATGGAAACCTCCGGAACCAATGCAGCGTAAAGATTATAGAACCGCAAATGAAAAACGCGCCCAAAGGGCGCGCTTCATCTTTATATCAGGTCCGCCGCTAATCAGCGATCATCATTACCATGCTTGGCTGACCACCAAAGCCGCTTGTTGGTCAGGTAAAGCAGAGACGCCAGGATAGTCAGGAAAATCACGGCAACAAAGCCGTTCTTCTGGCGGGCCATCATGTGCGGTTCTGCCGTCCACATCAGGAATGCGGCAACATCTCTGGCCATCTGATCCACCGTGGCCGGAGTACCGTCTTCATAGGTTACCAGATCATCTGACAGCGGTGCCGGCATCGAAATCCAGTTCCCGGCAAATGCAGCATTGTGATACAGGACCGATCCGGCCTGTTCTTTTTCTTCGCCATCATATCCCATCAGTACGGAATAGATATATTCCGGTCCGCCAATCCCGTTGATCAGCTGACTGATCCCGGTACCATATGGGCCATGGAACGCTGCACGGGCCTTGGCCATCAGCGAAAGATCCGGCCCCATGCCCATACCGGTCACAGTCGGGAAATGGTCAGCCGGGATACGCGGGCGATCCTCTTCCGTTTCCGGATCATAGATATCCATCTGCGCTGCATAGGCACGTACCTGATCATCAGGCAGCTGCGGACCACCTTCGTCGCCCAGCGTCCGGATCGGAACCTGTTTGAGGCCGTGGCAGGACGCACAAACCTCGGTATAGACCTGCAAGCCCCGTTGCAGCTGGAACTGGTCAAACTTGCCGAAAGGACCTTCAAAGCTGAAAGCAATGTTGGTGATGTGCGATTCTGCGTGATCTCCGCTCTCACCTTCTTCCGCAGAGCCTTTCTCAACCTCGGCCGCTTCGGCTTCGGCTTCGGCATCATCGGCAGCAGCTTCGACTTCAACAACAGGTTCAGCTTCAGAAGCGGCTGGATCATCCCCTTCGGTCATATCAGCTTCGGCGGCCTCGACCTCTCCGGGCGGGGCCTCTTCCATTGTGCCGGGCTCTTCCGCAGCGGGAACAGCTTCTTCTACCACTGCTTCAGAATCGCCCGGAGCAACTTCTTCAGCCGAAGCTTCCTCTGCCGGCTCGACTATCGCAGCCTCTGTTTCCGCGGCAACTGCTTCCACGTCATCAGCAGCCTGTACAACAGAATCAGCTGCGGTTTCTGGCATGGCCGCCGGATCATTCTGCGCGTCCTGGGCCCAGGCCGCCGCACCGAGAGTCAGCGCGGCAACGGCCGTGAGGGTCTTGGTTCTCAGGGTCATGGTTGCCTCTCCTTACTCGGCAGGATGGGTATGTTTGCCATAATGCGCGGCAAAATCTTCTTCGATCGTCGCAGGCATCTGGCTCGGCTTCTCGATCAGGCCGAGAACCGGCAGGATGATCAGGAAGTAAGCGAACCAATAGGCCGCGCCGGCAAGGGCAATATAGGGATAGATCCCTTCGGCCGGCATGGCCCCTACCCACATCAGCACGATGAAGTCGACGCAAAGCAGCCAGTACCACCATTTGAACAGCGGACGAAAACGGCCGGAACGGATGCGGCTGGTATCCAGCCACGGCACCAGGGCCATCACCAAGATTGCACCGAACATGGCCAGAACACCAAAGAACTTGGCATCAATGATACCAAAGGACAGCCATTCGACCAGCATCACCACCCAGACATCGGCAGTGAACGCCCGCAGGATCGCGTAGAAGGGCAGGAAGTACCATTCCGGAACAATATGCGCAGGCGTCGCCAGTGGGTTCGCTTCGATATAGTTGTCAGGGTGGCCAAGATAGTTAGGCATGAAGCCGACTACGGCAAAGAAGACAACCAGGATCACTGCAAGCGCGAACAGGTCTTTAATCACGAAATAGGGCCAGAAGGGCAGAGTGTCCTTTTCGGCCTCTTCTTTCGAGCCGCGGCGCACCTCAATTCCGGTCGGGTTGTTGTTCCCGGTGGTATGGAAGGCCCAGATGTGCACAGCAACCAGTGCGGCGATCACGAAGGGCAGCAAATAATGCAGCGAGAAGAACCGGTTCAGCGTCGCGTTATCGACAGCAGGACCACCCAGAAGCCAAGTCTGGATCGACGGCCCAATGCCTGGAATTGCGCCAAACAGGCCGGTAATCACGGTCGCGCCCCAGAAGGACATCTGCCCCCAGGGAAGCACATAGCCCATGAAGGCCGTTCCCATCATCGCCAGATAGATCAGCATGCCGATGATCCACGTCACCTCACGCGGGGCCTTGTAGGAACCGTAGAACAGGCCGCGAAAGATGTGGACATAAACGGCAAAGAAGAACAGCGAAGCACCGTTCGCATGCAGATAACGGATCATGTGACCGCCATTCACGTTGCGCATGATGTGCTCGACACTGGCAAAGGCCAGTTCGACATGCGGCGTGTAATGCATGGCCAGAACAATCCCGGTTGCAATCTGCAACACAAGGCAGAATGCCAGAACGATGCCCCAGATCCACCACCAGTTCAGGTTCTTCGGGGTAGGAATCATCAGCATATCATATGCCAGACCAACAATCGGCAGGCGGCGGTGCAACCAGCGCTCCGGGCTGGTCTTGGGTTCATAGTGATCGTGCGGAATACCAGACATGAGCGCCTCCTTAGCCGAGCTGCAACGTTGCATCGTCAACGAAGGACGCCACGGGGACATCCATATTCCGGGGTGCAGGACCCCGGCGGATACGGCCCGCCGTATCGTAATGCGATCCGTGGCAAGGGCAGAACCAGCCACCAAAATCGCCGGCACCATCGCCAATCGGCACACAGCCGAGATGAGTACATACGCCAATCTGAACCAGCCATTCACCAGCTTCATCCAATGCCCGGTTTTCGTCGGTTGCCGGCTCACCCGGCTTGTTGGCATTTTCAGCATTCTTGTCGATCAGGTCATCCAGATCGACAGCGCGGGCAGCATTGATTTCTTCTTCAGTGCGACGCCGGATGAACACGGGTTTGCCCAGCCACTTGACCGTCAGCTGTGTGCCGGTTTCAACCCCACTGATATCGACCCTGATAGAGGACAGGGCCTGAACATCGGCCGAGGGGTTCATCTGGTTGATCAAGGTCCAGGCAGCGGCGCCCGTCGCGACCGTTCCGGCCCCGGCGGTGGCATAGAAGAGGAAATCTCTCCGCGTGCCTTCGTGTTCTTCAGCGTGGGTCACGGCTTATCTCCGATTCAGGCCCGCATAAACGGACCAGCAATGTTGTATCGGGCCGCTTGAATCACGGCCGCAGCGTGCCCATCTCTACCGATCAAATTCCCGCCAGTCCAGCGCTCTAAGGCGGCATCGTCAGGTCAAACCGGCATTAGTGTGTTGTTTTCGTCCGGGTCAGGGCTGCGTCTTCCGGTATTCTTTCATGAAAGCCACAACATTACCTGCACACCAGATATCTGATCCGGAAATATTTTATGTATCAACCTTGCAGGAAACGCCGCAGGACCTTTTCCAGCTTGGCAGCCCCCAGAGGTGCCATTTTCTTGGTGTGGTCGTGACTGATTGATTCGTCCGACATTCCCGCCCCCATATTGGTAATGACGGAAATCGCGGCGCAGCGCAGCCCCAGAAACCGGCCCAGAATAATTTCCGGAACAGTCGACATGCCAACCGCATCCATCCCCAGCACACGGGCCGTCCGGATTTCTGCCGGAGTTTCAAAGCTTGGGCCGGAAAACCAACCATAAACACCTTCGGGCAGGCTCACACCCTCTGCTTCGGCAGCCATTTTCAATGCAGTACGGATTTCGGCATCATGCGCATCTGTCATCGGCACGAAACGCGCATCAGTCCCTTCGCCAATCAACGGATTGGTACCGGCAAAGGCGATGTGATCGTTCAGCATCATCAGCCCACCCGGCGCAAGATCAGCGTTAACCGCCCCCGCCGCATTCGTCAGGATCAGTTTCTCCGTGCCAAGCGCTGCAAGCGTTTCCAGCGGCAGACGCATCGCATCTGCACGACCGGATTCGTAATAGTGTGATCTCCCCCCAAAAACAGCGACATGGGTGCCCTCCAGATCGCCGATCACCAGCTGAGGGACATGGCCGGATACCCCTGCATGGGGAAAGCCCGGCAGTTCGTCATAAGGTATCGCGACCCCCTCAACCGCACCTGACAGGTGTCCAAGTCCTGAACCCAGGATCAGCCCGTATTCGGGGACCTCATTCCCGGCCTTATTGCGGATCAGATCGGCAAGCTCAGCGTTCCTTGACATATGGCTCCCCTCCTGCGCGTGGCGGAACGGCACGGCCAACGAAGCCGGCCAAAATGATTACAGTCAGAATATAGGGCAGCGCATTCATGAACATGGACGGGATAATGACTGGCCCAATTTCCAGGTTCGGATAACGGTTGGCAACTGCCTCCAGCAAACCGAACAGGAAAGTCGCACCAAGCGCCCCCCATGGCCGCCATTTCGCAAAGATTAATGCTGCCAGTGCGATGAAGCCACGTCCGGCTGTCATTTCCTTGACGAACCCCGCCGACAGACCAGTCGCCAGATAGGCCCCGGCCAATCCGCAAAGCACGCCACAGATGATTACCGCCAGATAGCGCAGTCGCGTAACAGACACCCCGGCCGTATCGACCGAAGCCGGATTTTCTCCTACCGCCCGCAGCCGCAGCCCAAAGCGGGTACGATACAGCAGCCACCATGTCAGCGGCACACAAAGGAAGGCGACATAGACCAGAAAAGTATGGCCCGAAATCAAGTTGGAATAGATCGGCCCGATCACTGGCACATCGCGGATCTGATCCGCGAAGGGCAGCCTGATCTCTGAAAACCGCGCCCCACCGCCAAGATTGGGTGTCCGCCCGCCAAGCCCAAAGATCTTCTGCCCCAGCAGCACCGTCAGCCCGGATGCAAGAAAGTTGATCGCCACCCCCGAAATAAGCTGATTGCCCCGGAAGGTGATTGAGGCAACCCCGTGGATCAGCGCCAGTGCCAGTGACCCCATAATCCCCGCTACCAGCCCCAGCCATACCGACCCGGTCAGCGCTGCCACCGTGGCCGAGGTGAAGGCCGCCATCAGCATCTTGCCTTCCAGCCCGATGTCAAAGACACCCGATCGTTCGGAATAAAGCCCGGCCAGACAGGCCAGCAGCAAAGGCGTCATCAGCCGCACAGAACTGTCGAGAATCTGGATAATGGTGTTGAAATCCATATCTCAGCTCCGATCTGTGGCCATGCGGAAGGCCATATAGGTCAGAAAGACACTGATCGCACCCTCAATCCAGCTCCGTGCACGATCATAAACCAGCCGGAAGGGCTGCGAGGACAGCAGCACTGCATAGGCACCGAGGATAAACAGCGCGAGGATGGGCGCAGGCGCAGCATCAGTCGCGCCAACCGTGGCAATGGCCACCCAGAAGACGATGGCCTTGGGGTTGGTGATCTGCAGCAGAAAACCGGTCAGGAAGGCGCGATACGGCGGCATCCCGGCAACGCATGCAATGCTGACCGCTGGCGGTGTCAGCGCCTTGCACCACGCGTTGAATACCAGCCAGAGCAGGTAGCAGACGCCGGCAATGCGCAACAGTGCGGACAGCCAGGCCACGCGCTCCATCAGCAGGCTCAGCCCCTGCATCGTCACCAGCGCCAGACAGGCCGCACCAACCGCGATGCCGAACGAGGCCATCAGCGCAACGTCCGGACCGGGCGAAGCAACCGCCACCGCCTGAATTGCATAGGCGGCCGCAAAGCCTGGCAGAAACGGGATCAGCGTCTCGATCATGCCTTCCTCCTGCGCAACAGGAAAAAGGCCTCCAGCGGCATCCGCACCATGTTATCCAGCGCACCTGTGAACAGGATCACCAGCGCCTGAATGACAATAATCAGCTCCCGCGGGATTGAGGTCCACAGCGCCAGTTCGCCCCCGCCCTGATACAGGAACCCGAACAGCAGCGCTGCCAGCAGGACGCCGACCGGATGATTGCGACCCATCAGCGCCACGGCAATACCGATGAAACCAGCCCCCTCAACATTGTTGAGGATCAGACGTTCGGCCTCGCCCATGACATTGTTGATGGCCATCATCCCTGCCAGTCCACCGGAAATCAGCATTGCTACGATGATGATGTGGGCAGGTGAAATACCGGCATAGCGTGCCGCAGTTTCAGATTTCCCAAAAGCGCGAATTTCATAACCCAGCCTGGTCCGCCAGATCAGCAGCCAGACAGCGATACAGGCCAGCAACGCCACAATGAATGTGACATTGGCCGGGGTATGCTTGCCCCATTCGATACCGAAAACAGCAAAGATATCGGTCAGCTTGGGCAAATGCGTGGCGGCCGGAAAACTGGCAGAGGCCGGATCCATGCTTCCCACCGGACGCAACCAGTTCACCAATGCCCAGTTCAGCAACGAAGCGGCAATGAAATTGAACATGATCGTGGTAATGACAACATGGCTGCCACGTTTCGCCTGAAGGATGGCCGGAACATAAGCCCAGACCGCCCCAAACAATGCCCCACCAACCATTGCCCCCAGAAGGGCCAGTGACCAGTGTGGCCAGGGAATGAACAGACAAACCAGTGCCACACCAAGCCCGCCAAACCCCGCCTGCCCCTCACCACCGATATTGAACATGCTGGCATGATAAGCAACCGCGACAGCAAGGCCGGTGAAAATGAAATTGGTGGTATAATACAGCGTGAAGCCCCAGCCATAGCTCGACCCAAGCGCTCCGGTCACCATGGTCTTCAGTGCTTCCCACGGGCTTTCCCCGATGGCAAGGATCACCACTGCGGAAATCGCGAAGGCCAGAAACAGAGAGATCAGCGGCGTCAGGATCACATCCGCCCATTTCGGCATCTTGTCCATCAGGAAGAACCTTTCCGGATCTGCATCGCCCTGCACAAGGCGATGTTCCGCGCCTGGGAAAGGGTCAACTTATTTGAACCATATGCATGATATACCCACTTCCTGCCATCCTGGTCGGCTGAAACGATCAGCGTCCCGAACCAGTTCCGTTCAGCAAGGACATTCATGCAGCGGGCTCCTCGTTCACACCAGCCATCAGCAAACCCAGTTCACCTGCTGTTGTCATCGCCGGATCACGTTCCCCCATGATCTGGCCGTCGAACATGACCAGAATACGGTCAGACAATGACATGATCTCATCCAGTTCGACGCTGACCAGAAGCACTGCCTTACCGGCATCGCGCAGTTCCACAATCCGCTTGTGAATAAATTCAATGGCACCGATATCGACGCCGCGCGTGGGTTGGCCGATCAGCAACAGATCGGGATTGCGCTCAACCTCACGGGCGACAACGATCTTCTGCTGGTTTCCCCCGGAAAAATTCCGTGCGGCCAGGTCCGGATTGGGCGGCCGGACATCAAAACGTTCGATCTTGCCTTCCGCATCGGCACGGATCGCAGCACGGTCAAGGAAAATCCCGTTCGAATATTCCGGTGCATGGTGGTAGCCAAAGGAAACATTTTCCCAGGCAGCGAAATCCATGATCAGCCCTTCATCCTGCCGGTCCTCCGGCACATGGCCGATCCCCCGTGCACGACGCGTTGCCGCATTGGAACGTCGCCCCGTCAGATCAAGGGCCTGACCATTCATCAGGATTTCACCGGTGATCCTCGTACCCGTTTCGGGGAAACCGCCCAACAGTTCCAGCAATTGTGTCTGACCGTTTCCACTGACCCCGGCAATGCCGACGATTTCACCCGCGCAAATGTCGAAATCTATCCCCCGGATACGTTCGACCTTATCATTATCGGCCATGCGCAGATTGCGGACTGACAGAACCGGCTTGCCCGGCCGGGCCGCATCCTTGTCCACCTGCAAAAGCACCTTGCGCCCCACCATCAGCTCAGCCAGAGCCTCAGGCGTGGTTTTCGCAGTTTTAACAGCAGCCACCATCTCACCACGCCGCATCACCGAAACCGTATCCGTAATTTCCATGATTTCACGCAGCTTGTGGGTAATCAGGATAATCGTCTTACCCTCATCCCTCAGCCCATTGAGGATACGGAACAGATGGTCGGCCTCGGCCGGGGTCAGGACCCCGGTGGGCTCGTCAAGGATCAGAATGTCGGCCTGACGATACAGGGCCTTCAGGATCTCGACCCGCTGCTGATGACCTACCGAAAGCTCTTCGACCATCTCATCCGGATCAACCTGCAATTCATATTCCTCGGCCAGTTCACGCAACCGGGTTCGTGCCCGCGCCAGCGACGGCCGCAGCATCGGCCCATCTTCAGCCCCAAGGATGATATTTTCCAGTACAGTAAAGTTCCGCACCAGTTTGAAATGCTGAAAGACCATACCGATCCCGGCCCGGATCGCCGTCATGGAATCAGTGATCTGGATTGGTTGGCCATTGACCCGGATTGCGCCGCTGTCAGGCTTGTAAAAACCATAGAGGATCGACATCAGCGTGGATTTACCCGCACCGTTTTCACCAATGATCCCATGGATTGACCCTCTGGCGACTGTCAGATTGATATCCCTGTTCGCCTGAACCGACCCAAATGCCTTTGATATCCCGCGAAGTTCAATCGCAGGAGGTGCAGAAAGAGGGGCCGGTCCCGGCCCCTCTTGTTGCGTCTGCTTTTCCGGCATCAATCCACCGGGCAGGTATTATCGGTCATATAATCGTGGACCTCGATCTCACCTGAAGCGATCTTTTCCTTCGCCGCTTCGACAGCCGCAGTCATTTCTTCGGTCATAAGAGGAGCATTGTTGTCATCCATGGCAACAACAACACCATCGGATTTCACATCCCAGACCTTCAGACCGGGTTCGACAGCCTCACCAGCAGTGAAGGCGTCGTACACGGCATTGTCCACACGCTTGACAACCGAGGTCAGCACCTTACCCGGATGCAGGTGATTCTGATTGCTGTCGACGCCAACAGACAGGATGCCTTCATCCGCTGCCGCCTGAAGCACACCAATCCCGGTTCCGCCCGCCGCAGCATAAATCACGTCTGCACCTTGCGATTTCTGCGCCTTGGCCAGCTCACCGCCCTTTACCGGGTCGTTCCAAGCAGCAGGCGTCGTACCGGTATAATTGATGACAACCTTCCCATCCGGTTTGGTCGCGAGAAAGCCCTGACGATAACCACATTCAAATTTGTGGATCAGCGGAATATCCATACCGCCGACAAATCCGACGGTACCGGTCTTTGAGGCATGGGCCGCCATGACACCCGCCAGGTACGATCCTTCCCCTTCATTGAAGATATTTGACTGGATATTGGGCTGTTCGACCACAGCATCAATAATGACAAATTTCGTGTCCGGATAGTCCGGAGCAATCTTGTTAAGTACTTCGCCAAAGGCAAAGCCGGTCATCACGATCGGATTGGCACCAGTTTCCGCAAGCCGGCGCAGGGCTTGTTCGCGCTGCGCTTCGGACTGCATTTCCAGCTCCTTGTAGCTACCCCCGGTTTCCTCCTTCCAGCGCTCGGCACCAACATACGCGGCTTCATTGAAGGATTTGTCAAACTTACCGCCAAGATCGAAGATCAGCGCGGGTTCCGCAAGCGCGCCGCCGGCCAGCAGGCCAAGTGTTGCAGCGGAAGCGAGAACGGATTTCATCAGGGTCATGTCAACCTCTTGTTTCGAGCGGGCGATTCTGCCCGGGGATAATTGCGAGTTTAGGGCGGAAGCCGGGCCAGCGGTCAAGGCAGTTTCTTACCTGCCCCCGAAAGCCGGAACCTCAGATCCTTTCCCGACACCAGGTTGTTGCGTTAAATTAACCATATCCATGGCCTTCCGGATCCTGAATATCAATCCATCGGGGTCAGGCATTTAACATATTTTTCATGGCTTTCAGGACAAACTCGGAACATGAACCCGAATCATTCCTTTCAGGAACAGCCCCTGCCGCTTTTTGCACCTGCCATGGACGAAGCTGTCATTTCCGGCCAGCCGGGAACACGGACACCGTCATATCTGGCCGATCATCGCAGCCGGCTGCGCGAACGGTTCATGGTCGGTGGCGCAGGACCAATGCCGGATTATGAATTGCTGGAACTTATCCTGTTCCGGGCCATCCCACGACAGGATGTCAAACCCCTAGCACGTCGGCTGATTGACACATTCGGTGATTTTTCCCGTGTTCTGACAGCACCCGAAACCCGTTTGGCACAAGTTTCGGGAATTGGCCCTGCTGTTATAACGGAATTGAAAATCGTGGCAGCAGCAGCGCAACGCATGGCACGCAGCAAGGTCATGCACCGACCTGTCCTGTCAGGATGGAACGCCTTGCTGGATTACTGTCATGCCGCCATAGCGCATGCGGATACCGAAGAATTCCGCGTTCTCTTTCTGGATCGCAAAAACATCCTGATAGCTGATGAACCCCAGGGGCGGGGAACCGTGGATCATGTTCCGGTCTATCCTCGTGAAATTCTGCGCCGTGCTCTGGAACTGGGTGCATCCGCCCTTATTCTGGTTCACAACCACCCGTCCGGTGACCCAACTCCGTCCGAGGCAGATATTGCCATGACACATCGCATCCAGACCGGGGCGGATGTCATGGGGATTACCATCCATGATCACCTGATCATCGGCGCAGGCCGCGAGGTCAGCTTTCGCCAGGAAAGCCTGCTTTAAAAGGATCAGGGACAGCAAGATCTGCCCCCCTTGCACAAACGTCATAATATGGACATGAGCGGCATGCGGCATCGGAACGACTTGCTTACGGTGCAAAGCAGCGTCAATCTCGACTGAGATGAAAAGGGATGATCATATGCGCACCTGTCTGTCCGCCGCCATATTCCTGGGTCTGGCCGCCTGTGGTGGTTCATCAACATCCGGTACAAATGGCAGCACATCATCACAGATCGCCGTCGACCCCGCCGCGCTTTACTGTCAGGGAACCGGCGGGCAGTTCATTGAACGTATATCACGTGGACGACGCAGCGATCTGTGTCGCCTGCCCAATGGCCGCACAGTACGGACAGCAGACCTGATCAACAGTCATAACAATCTGTAATCCCACGCAATCTGCATCATCAAAGCGCATCAAATCCGGCACGCTGACGTGCAGTCCAGTTAACGTGCAAAACCAGTTCATTATCAGTTGCTTCTTCACGCTCGACCACTCCGGCATCGTGCAGCCAGGCACGCCGTCGGCCATCGGTAAAGTCAAGGTGCAGCTCACCCGGTTCCTTCGGTTCGGACAGAACCGTCTGCAACGCCAGGTCAATGGCCCCGACCAGTTCGTCAATCCCGTCTCCGGTCAGGGCACTGATCGCCTGCACACCTTCCGTGCGTTGATCCGTCCGCTGCAATGCCTGCTGCATGGCAGCGGACAGCGCATCAACCTTGTTCCAGACCTCAATCAGGGCAACATCCTCATCAACACCCAGAGATTCAAGGATTTCAGCAACATCTCCTGCCTGTTCTTCGGTTTCGGGGTGACTGATATCACGTACATGCAGGATCAGATCAGCCTCAAGAACCTCTTCCAGCGTAGCGCGAAAGGCAGCGACCAGTTCATGAGGCAGGTCGCTGATGAAACCCACCGTATCAGACAGGATGACCTGCCGCCCTCCTGTCAAACGGATGGCGCGCATCGTTGGGTCAAGCGTCGCAAACAACATATCCCTGGCTTCAACATCAGCCCCCGTCATGCGGTTGAACAAGGTCGATTTTCCGGCATTGGTATAACCTACCAATGCCACAATCGGGTAAGGAACCTTGGCACGCGCGGCACGGTGCAGGGAACGGGTCTTGACCACCCGATCCAACTGCCTGCGCAGCCGGGTCATCTGTTCATCAATGGCCCGGCGGTCTGCCTCAATCTGGGTTTCCCCCGGCCCACCGACAAATCCCAGCCCGCCCCGCTGGCGTTCAAGGTGTGTCCAGGCCCGTACCAACCGTGTCCGCTGATAGGACAAAGCCGCCAGTTCGACCTGCAACACCCCTTCCCGCGTCCGCGCCCGGCCAGCAAAAATTTCCAGAATCAGCCCGGTCCGATCCAGAATTTTGACATCCCATGCCTTTTCCAGATTTCGTTGCTGAACCGGCGTTACAGGACCGTCAATCAGCACCAGTTCGGCTTCAACCGCATGCAAGGCTGTACTGATTTCCTCCAGCTTGCCCGAAGAAAACAGCTGTCCCGGCGACGGCTTGCGCAATCGCACGACTCCAGATCCGACAATATCTACCCCCGGCAGCGCATGCGCCAGCGAGACGGCCTCTTCCAGAGCATTATCCGGAGCACGGCGCATTCCGCCGCTGCCGTCTATATCGGGATGGATCACATAGGCGCGGGTTGGCGCACGCTTGGTGACGTGGGGTTCAGACAATCAGTCATCACCTTCGTACAGGCTGATCGGAGCCCCCGGCATGATGGTCGAAATCGCATGCTTATAGACCAGCTGCGACTGACCATCCCGGCGCAGCAACACGCAAAAGCTGTCAAACCAGGTAATCACACCCTGCAGTTTGACTCCATTAATCAGAAATATCGTAACCGGAACCTTGGCCTTACGGACATGATTCAGGAAAGCGTCCTGCAGATTCTGTTTGTCAGCAGCCATGTCGCATGTCCTTGTTCTGATTATGGTTCATAATCTATGAAACGAATCGGGCAGAAACAAGCGGCCTGGAATTTCCGTAACGTGCTGTTGCCAATCAGCGACGCCAGAATTCCGGTGACAACAGCGCCAGAATGGCCAATGTCTCCAGACGACCGACGATCATCGCTCCGGCCAGCACGGTCTTGGGCATGGTCGCAAGACCTGACCAGCCCTCCCACGGATTGGACGCGATGCCGGCACTGGCCTCGAAACTAGGGGTCAGTGCAATTGTTCCCGCAAGTGGTCCGGTATTGGTCAGCGCTGCAACCGAAAGGATAACCACGGTATCAAACTCAATCTGGTGGATTGATATGAACAGGACCGTGGCAGCAATCGACAGAGCAAACAACATAAAGAAAATAAACGCAAGATAGGCCCCTTCGCCACGCAAGCGACGGGCAATCACCCCCCCACCGGAAACCGATGCCGGGTGAACTATTCGTTCCAGTTCTCGCTCACTTTGTCGTGCAAGAGCATAGACACGCAACAGCTTCACCCCGCCCGCCGTGGTGGCAACCCCACCACCCATAATTGCCAGACCAGCCAATAACAGCCCCGGACTTTCCAGTCCCGACCAGTTGCGGGCGCCCTGCCAGTCAACCGAATTCCAGCCCGTTGTGGTCAGAAAGGACAGTGTATTGAATAACCCACCCCAGGTTGCCACAGCCGCATCCTTCAATGTGATTAGGACACCTGTCGGAAGGTCCGTGACCGCTGTCACCTGATCAATGGTCGTCACAAAATGACGTGTGAACAAAACCACCGATACAAGCACCACAACAACAGCCCCCAGACGCAGTTCCGGATCACCCCATAGCGAATCGGTCGCCTTCAGTTCACTGCCTCCGGGCCAGAAGCGCCGGGACAGTGCAAAGATCAGGAAAAAGAAGACCACGACCTCGCCCAATATACCTGAATGCCGTCCTGTTGCCCCGGCAACTGGTGAAATTCCGGACGTTGACAGGGTTCCCATGGCACGGCACAGCGCAATCAGTCCCGGATCCCCTGCCAGCAGAAGAATCACCCACATCGTCAGGGTCAGCCCGGCATAATAGGGGGCCACGTCCCGAAAGGCACGCAAGGCGCGCGATCTGGGCATCACCCGTTCCGCTGCGGGGTTATAAAGATGTTCCCCCCGATGCATGCGACCGGTCCTGCCGGAAAGGGGACGAAATCGTTCATTCTCACTATAGGGTGAGGCAAGAATCTCAAAACCACCAACCTTCAGCGGGGCAAGGATGGAAATGGCAGCAACCAGAATGAACAGCCCCCCCATCCAGCCGACAAGTGCCCGCCACAAATGCAAGGGCGGAGCCAGCATATCAGCTGCATAGAGCGTGGCCCCGGTTGTCGTCAGGCAGCTGACCATTTCCCACCAAGCATTGAACATGCCCGTATCAGGCAATGACATAGCCAATGGTACCCCCAGCCCGATCGGCAAAATACCGAAGACGCCCAACATCATCGCCAATGCCCGGCGCGTATGTGGCCCCACTGTCTGTTGCCCGACAGTAGCCACCCCAAGGAGGGTTGCCAGCACGACCAGTAACATGCCACTGAACAGGAAATTACGCGCGATCTCCCTCCAGCCGGTTGCCAATGCATGAGCCGCCGGAACCAGCATCAGGATACCGGCCAGACCGATCAGCAATATGAACAGCGGCAGGCGGGTCAGACGTTCCATCAGAAGAAATCAATGGCGACCTGCAACAGCCGCTCAACTTCGAATACATCAGCGGCCAGAGCAAAGATACAGACGATATCGCCTTCTTCAATCCGGGTGTCCGGTGTCGGCTTGACGATCTGGTCACCCTTCATGACCATACCTATCAGCGCCCCTTCCGGCAGGTCAATTTCGCGGATCTTGCGACCGGACATGGATGAGGTTGGCAGGATCTGCGCCTCAATTACCTCAGCCTCGGCATCACCGATGGAATAGATGTCACGCACGCGACCATGGCGAACATGCCGCAGGATCGTCGACACGGTCGTGGAGCGGGGATTGATATAGGCATCAATATCCAGCGGTCCCATCAACGGCACCAGTGTCGGATCATTGACAAGGCTGACAACAAGCCTGGCCCCAGCCTGCTTGGCACGGACGGCGGCAAGGATGTTGACCTTGTCGTCCTCGGTCAAGGTCAGCACCGCATCAGCTTTGCTAATCGCAGCTTCTTCCAGCAATTCGGATGACAACCCGTCACCATGCAAGACAATTGTCCGCTCCAGCACATCAGCAGCATATTCGGCACGGTCACGGTTGCGTTCAATAATCTTGGTCCGGACACGTTCCTGCCCGGTTTCCAGCGCCTTTGCCACCGCAAGCCCGACATTGCCCCCGCCGATAATGATAGCCCGTTCCGGCCGGGTGGTTTCCTTGCCGAATATCTCCAGGGTTCGCGCCACATCGTCACGGTCACTGAAGACGTAAATCTGGTCACCGGCAAACAACTGGTCATTCGCCTCAGGTGCAAACAACCGGCCTTCACGGCGAACCCCGACAACAATGGCACGCAGGCTGGAAAACAACTCATTCAGCTGCCGGAGCGGAGTATCCAGAACCGGGCAATCTTCATCCAGCGCCAGTCCCAGCAGCCGGACACGACCTTCAAGGAAATCCTCTGCCTCGAATGTGGAGGGTGCCCGAAGCCGGGCCAGTGCAGCCTGCGCCACCTCCCGCTCAGGGCTGATTACCACGTCAATGGGCAGATGATCCGTACGATAAAGGTCGGAGTAAATTGCATCAAGATAGGCCGAAGACCGGAGTCGGGCAATCTTGCGGGGAACCCCGAAAGCCGTATGCGCGACCTGACAGGTGACCATATTCACCTCATCCGAGTAGGTCGCGGCAATAATCAGGTCGGCATCACGGGCACCGGCACGGTCCAGCACATCGGGATGACTGGCAAAGCCTGTAACGCCCTGTACGTCAAGTGAATCAGTCGCCCGACGCACAAGTTCACCATTATTGTCAATAACGGTGACGTCATTACGCTCACCCGACAGGTGGCGGGCAATTTGCCAGCCGACCTGCCCTGCCCCGCAGATGATGATTTTCATGCCGCCCTCTTCATTCCTGCGCCAGATCTAGGCTTATCGGTGCGGGCGGTCAATGAAACCTATTCCGCAGGTACCTCTTCCGGCCGGGCACGATGACGCAACGGTGTTGTCGGCGGACCATCACGATAAAGCAGTGATTTGCCGTCATGAAACAGGTGCAATGCTTCCGGATCTGCCGTCAGGCGGACTGTCCGGTGATTCAAGTCCGTATGGATGCCGGCCAGCTTGGCGATAACCGGATCCACATCTTCCTGTCCCGTGCCGAAATACAGCAACGTGACCTCACCCAGTGCTTCAGTCAGATCAACCTTGCCTTCAAAAATGGCAAGACCATCTGTTGTGCGCATATCCTCGGGGCGCACACCCAGATTGATCACCATGCCCTCATCCCCTGCACGGGTCGGTATTGCAACATCAGCAACACCACCGGCATCAAGTTCAACACGTGTAACTTCACCGGTTTGCGTAACCTTGCCCGGCAGCAGGTTCATCGCCGGGGAGCCGATAAACTGTGCTACGAATTCATTGATCGGGCGTTCATACAATTCCAGCGGCGCACCAACCTGCGCGATGCCGCCACCGGCCAGAACAACAATGCGATCCGCCAGCGTCATTGCCTCGGTCTGGTCATGCGTCACATAGATCATCGTGCGGTCAGGCATCGATTCCTTGAGTTGCGCAATTTCAATCCGGGTCGCGACGCGCAGTGCGGCATCAAGGTTCGAAAGCGGTTCATCGAACAGATAAACCTTCGGATCGCGCACAATGGCCCGGCCAATGGCCACACGCTGGCGCTGACCGCCTGACAATGCCTTGGGCAACCGATCAAGATAGGGGGTCAGCTGCAACATCTTGCCCGCACGATCCGTTGCCTGCTGAATCTGTTCCCTCGACTGACCAGCAATCTTCAGTGCAAAAGCCATATTATCCCGCACCGTCATATGCGGATAAAGCGCATAGGACTGGAATACCATCGCGATACCACGCTGGCTGGGCGGGATATCATTCATCTGTCCGCCATCAATTTCCAGCGTGCCACCGGTAATCCGTTCCAGCCCGGCAATCATCCGCAGCAGCGTGGATTTCCCACAGCCCGAAGGGCCAACAAAGACGATGAACTCCCCCGATTTGATATCGAGGTTGATATTTTGCAGAACATGTATGTCACCATAGGATTTGGCGACATCAGTCAGTTTCAAATCAGCCATGTACTATCTCCCCCCGGGATCTTCCGGCTACATTTCATTAATTTCAACTTGCCAGGGCCCCAGACCGCCAACCTCTTCAGATGAAAGGTTGGCACGCAAGATCACCCGGTCTTCGCCATGGCGGCGTTCTATGATCAGGATATTGCCTTCAGCCCGCAGTATCTGGTCACCGGTCTGCAAAGCCTTATGGCGGTGCCGCAAGGCAATTGCCCAGCGATAATGGTTCAGGACTGACCCTGCCTGCAGGTTCTGCTCAGACACTGCATAAGGCAGATGCTCATGCGAAACCGGCAACCATGGAACTCCGGTCGAGAAACCACCTTGGGTATTTGTCCGTGCCTCCCACACTATCGGCGTACGGCAGCCATCACGGCCCTTGAATTCAGGCCAGAACTCAATGCCATAAGGGTCCTGAAGGGCTTCAAACGGAACATCGGCCTCATGCAGCCCAAGCTCTTCACCCTGATAGATACATACTGAACCACGTATCCCCATCAGCACGGTGGCATAAGCCTTGACCGCCGGTTCGCTTAACCCCCAGCGGGTCGCATGCCGCATAACGTCATGATTGGAAAAAGCCCAGCAGGGCCATCCGTCCGGTGCCTTTTCGGTAACCTCACCGAAAACATCAACAATACGCTGTGCACTCAGGTCCGTTCCCGACAGGAATTCAAACGCATAAGACATATGCATGCGTTTGTTGCCCGAAGTATATTCCCCCAGCAATTCCAGCCCGCGCTGACTGTCCCCGATCTCACCGACAGCAGCGGCATTATAAGGATCCATTACCGCCCGCAGCTTTTCCAGAAAAATCAGGTTTTCAGGCCGCGATTTGTCATAGACATGTCGCTGGTGATTATAGGGGTTCACCTTGGGTGCGGTTTGATCGTTGCGTTCTTTCGGCGGCAGGGCCGGATTATCGCGCAATCCGGCATCGTGCGTATAGAAGTTGATTGTATCCAGACGGAACCCATCTACCCCACGTTCCAGCCAGAAATGCGCCACATCCAGCAGAGCCTGCTGCACATCCGGGTTATGGAAGTTCAGGTCGGGCTGTGATGTCAGGAAGTTATGCAGGTAATACTGCTCACGCCGGGCATCCCACTGCCAGCCACTGCCCCCGAAAATGGACAACCAGTTGTTGGGGGGTGTTCCATCAGGCTTCGGATCAGACCAGACATACCAGTCCGCTTTCGGATTGGTCCGGCTGCTCCGGCTTTCCGCAAACCATGGATGCTGATCCGAGGTATGTGATAACACCAGATCAATCAGGATCTTAAGGCCCAGTTCATGCGCCCGGGTAACAAGCACATCAAAATCGGCCATGGTTCCGAACGTCGGATCAATGTCACGATAATCACTTACATCATAACCAAAATCCTTCATCGGAGAACGAAAGAAAGGCGAAATCCAGACAGCATCGACACCCAGTGAGGCGATATGATCCATTCGCTGTGCAATACCCAGCAAATCACCCGTGCCATCACCTGTACTGTCCTGAAAGCTGCGCGGATAGACCTGATAGATCACCGCACCTTTCCACCAGTCTTTCGCCTTTTCAGATTTGTTCATTAGCCACCTTTGACAGATCCGGCCAGCAGACCACGGACCAGATATTTTTGCATTGAGAAGAAAACGAGCAGCGGAACAACAATCGAGATGAAGGCTGATGTCGCCAGAATTTCCCACTCGCCGCCACGGGATCCCATCAACTCACGCAGAACGCCGGTCATGACCAGCTGATCAGGCGAATTACCCAAAAACACCGTTGCAATCAGCAGATCGTTCCAGACCCAGAGAAACTGGAAAATCGCAAATGATGCCAGTGCCGGAAAAGACAGCGGCAGAATGATCTTGCGGAAGATCTGGAATTCGGTTGCTCCATCCACACGGGCAGATTCGATCACTTCCCGTGGCAGCCCCGCCATATAGTTACGTAACAGATAGATCGCCAGCGGCAGGCCAAAACCTGTATGGGCCAGCCATATCCCCAGATATCCCTTTCCGATACCTATCGCATTATGAAGCTGCAAAAGCGGAATTAACGCCAGCTGCAGCGGCACAACCAGTAACCCGACAACTGCCGCTGTCAGCAATGCCCTGCCCGGGAACTCCATCCATGCAAGCGCATAAGCTGCAAAAGCTGCGATCAGGATCGGGATGATCGTTGCCGGAATTGTCACTGTCAGCGTGTTCATAAATGCGCGGCCAATCCCCTCGGCATTCAGCACACGCTCATAATTGCCCAGCGTGAACTTCGGCGGGGTCATCGTGGTCACGAATATCCGCTTGCCCCGCGTCATTTCAAACGGGACCGGCGATTCCATCCGGTAACTGCCATCCTCTGCCACTGTCAGGCTGGCACCATCATCATCAATCGTCTCACCAGGTTGATAAGCCCCCGGATCACGTGCACTGGTTCCCCAGGCCGACAGGCTCTGGCCACTTTCCAGGACGTTACCCTCCAGGACATAGACCGTACCGTCCTGACGCTGATCGTCCGCCGCACCCGTTCGTACAAACCCCGTCTGTTCGGATGCCGACAGTGATTTCCACCAGCCGGTGGCAGAAATCTGGTCACGGTCACGGAAGGACGAAACAAAAAGCCCCGCCGTCGGAATGGTCCACAACACCACCAGAAGGAGCGCTGCAAGATTCACCACCCAGGTCAGGGTGGATTTCTGTCCAGCCATGCCTTCCATCAGCGCATCTCCTTCCGAACATTGCGAATGTTCCAAATCATGATTGGCAGCACCAGAACCATCAGCACGATAGCAATCGCCGATCCGCGCCCATAGTCAGGCGTCCCGCGGAACATCCAGTCATACATGAGGTTTGCCAGAACCTGGGATCCCCACTGACCATTGGTCATCACGAAAACGATATCGAAAACCTTCAGGACGGTAATGGTAATCGTCGTCCAGACCACAGCAATCGTACCCATGATCTGCGGCACCTTGATCTTGAAAAAGATCTGCCAGGGGCTTGCTCCATCCAGAACGGCAGCTTCAATGGTTTCTTCGGGAATACCCCGCAGGGCTGCCGAAAGGATCACCATCGCAAAACCGGTCTGGATCCAGACAAGGACAATCATCAGGAAGAAATTGTTCCACGGCTGAATCGTCAGCCAAGTCTGTGATGTGCCGCCAAGAAACTGCACGATGGCATTCAAAAGCCCGATCTGTTCGGTGCCCGGCTCACGATATTCATAAATCAGCTTCCAGATGACACCAGCACCGACAAAGGAAATCGCCATCGGCATGAAGATCAGCGATTTTCCCAAATTTCCCCAGCGGATCCGGTCTGTCAGCTGCGCGGCAATCAACCCGAACAATGTTGACAGGGCAGGCACGACCAGCAACCAGAACAGGTTATTGACCATGGATTCCCGGAACTTCGCGTCTTTCAGCAACCATGTATAATTATCACCGCCGACAAAATCGTCCCCACCGGCATCATGAAGCGACAACCAGAATGAATTGATAACCGGATAAACCAGATAGATACCCAGAAACAGGATCGCCGGACCAAGAAACAGCCAGGGCCGGATCACACCTGCGCGGCGGATATTGTCACCAGCATTCGGGCCGCGCGGCGGCAACAATGTATCCAGCAGTAAATTCGATCCCCAGAACCATGCAACGCAACCAAATACGCCAATGGCAATGGTGCTGACGGCAAGCCAGAGAAGCTCCATACTGTTCCCCTCCCATTAAGGATGACCGGCCCGGAACGGGGGCCGGCCAGAACCAATTTTACTTCAGCGTATCCCAAGTACCCTGGATCGCATCGGCCGCTTCCTGTGCGGATTTCCCGCCCACGAAGTCCACCATCCCGGTCCAGAAGGCACCAGCACCGATGGCACCCGGCATCAGGTCGGAACCATCAAAACGGAAAGTTGTCGCATCAAGCAGGATCTGCCCCTGGCGCTTGAGGACGTCGTTGCCATAGGCCTCGATGTTCACCCCCTTATGCGGGGTCAGGAAACCACTCTGGGCCATCCAGATTTCATGCGCAACCGGCGTCTGCAGGAAGTCGATGAATGCGAGAGCCGCCTGATTGTCGGTCAGAACCGAGAACATCGTCCCGCCACCAAGCACTGGCTGTCCCAGATCCCCCGAAGCCGGAGCCGGGAAGTAGAAAAAATCGGCGTCCTCTCCAATTTCCGTGCCTTCCGGGAAGAAGGTCGAAATAAAACTGGCCTGACGGTGCAGATAGCAGGCCGGCGGGCTTTCAAACAAACCCTTCGGACTGTCGCGGAAATCCGTGGCAGCCACGGACCCGGCACCACCTGCCACAAAATCATCATTCTTGGCGTACCAGCCAAATTCATCGATGACACTGACAACTTTGGGATCATTGAATGCCAGTTCATTGGAGGTCCAGGCGTCGTAATCCCCCGGAGTGTTGAAGCGCAGCATCAGATCTTCGACCCAGTCTGTCGCCGGCCAGCCGGTCGCACCACCAGACCCGAGACCAATACACCAAGGCTTCTCGCCATCTGCCGCAATCTGTTCGGTCAGGGCCTTCAGTTCCTCGTAGGTGGTCGGAACCTCATATCCGGCATCCTCGAAGTTTTCCGGAACATACCAGACCAGAGATTTCACATCAGCCTTGTAGGGAAAGGCATAGATATGTTCCGCACCATCCGCACCGGCATAGGTGACCAGCCTCGCCCAGTCTTCACCAGCGGCATAGTTTTCGGTCAGCCATTGTCCGGTTTCGTCAGGCAGTGGCTTCAGGAAACCCTTGGCAGCCAGACCTGCGGCCAGACCCGGCTGCGGAAAGATCGCCATGTCAGGGGGTGATCCTGCTTCGGTATCAATGACAATCTGCTGCTCGAAGCTGTCAGAACCGGCATATTCGACATCAATGCCTGTTGCTTCCTCGAAATAGGGAAGAACCGACTCGAACAGTTCCTTGTCCCCCCCCAGCCAAGGGCCGCTAATCTTGAACTTCTGCCCTTCCAGGCCCGTATGCGATGCTTTGAACTCATCATAGCTTGCCCAATTGAACCGGCTGTCCTCACCAGGTGCAAAAAGCAGTTCCGCATGCGCAACGCCGGCTGTGAGCGCTATCATAGCTGCCGAAGTCATGAGAATGTTTTTCACGTTGTCTCCTCCATTATAGGCGGCCCATATGGGCTTCCATCCAGCTTCTGCGCGAAAGATCGGGATTGTCAAATAGTCATTAGCCCTGACCTGATCTGGCAGATTTTATAAAAATTTCCTGAAAAAAGCTGCCCAACTGGTCAATCCAGCCACAAGATAATGAATTAACAGAGCATTTACTTTCCTGTTAATTTCTTTTCATCACGCCTGAACATGACATGAGAGATAGACATCGATTATCGGATAGGTATGCTTCCATGACCCTTTTCAGGGAAGCATGACGAATCATCTGTACGTTGTTCCCTGCGGCTGATTCGGGAACGCAAACACCATCAGCCTGGATGGCCATGATTTACCGCAGGACAGATCTACATCAGCCACCTTCACGGAACCGGCCAGGATCAGGCGTCCAGATGCTTCCGGCCAGCACGCCCCGAAACACAGCGCGCCCCGGAGAATGCCGTCTCAAGGTTCAGGTTATCACAGACCAGTTCTTCCAGCGTTACCTGATCAAGCGCACGGTAAAATGCTCCGACTGCATCAATCAGCGCATCACGCAGGCGACAACCATCAGTTAACGGACAGGTATTCCCTGATTCGTCAAAGCATTCCGTCAAAGGCAAATCGGCCTCAAATAATGAAAAAACCTCACCCACGGTAATGAACGCAGCATTCCGCCCCAGTTCAACGCCCCCGGTCCTGCCACGATGCGTTTTCAGAAAACCCCGTGCAGACAACTGGTTAACAACCTGTGCCACATGATGCGTCGAAGCATTGCACGCCGCTGCCATATCACCAGACCGGTTCAATCCGTCACGGTTTACCGCGCAATACATCAACACACGCATTGCCAGATTTGTTCGTACTGTAAGTCGCAAAACAATCCTCCATAAGAAAATAGTATTCCAATACCTGTCACCGAAGGTCATTGACTTGGATCAAATAAATCTGTGCGGATAACGGGAACACATTTTATGGCACCCCGTGACCGGGCCGTCTGGTTAGTCTCAGGGCTCATAGCCAGTAAATGACGGTTGCTGCGAGGGCGATGGCTGAGAGGATGACCTTCGGGCATCTGCCGTATCGGGTTGCGACGTATGAGGAGGATCAGAAAACAGTCCGGGGGACTGTTTTCCCGACAATTGGCCAGTCTTTGAGCCTGCCGAACATGATCCCGATGCGGGTTGCGTCGTTTGTCGTACCGGATAATCGCCTTGCGCTGTTTCCAGCCCGGGATGCAGGGCGTATCCCCTTGCCCTTCAAGGCGTCTCTGAACCAA
>JBKEAB010000072.1:0-10756 GCA_047971845.1 Paracoccus sp. (in: a-proteobacteria)
CAAGCGGCTCTACGACGCCATCGAATCCGGTTCGCTGGACCCGACCGAATCCGCCCTGGGCGAACGCATCGCAGGCCTGACCGCGCTCCGCGACCAGGCACGAGCCGACGCCACGCGGATCGAAACCATGCTGGCCAGTCCCACCCATCAGCGCCTGACAGGCGACGCCGTGCGCGAGTTGACGATTGAAGCACGCCGCAGATTGCGGCTTGGAAAGGGCGGCTATCGGCGGGAGCACGTCCGGGCCTTCGCCCAGCGTGTCGAGGTCGCCGACGACGCAATCTATATCAAGGGCAACAAAAACAACCTGTTGCGGACACTGGTGGCGACGAAAGGAGGGAAATCGGCGGCAACCGGCGTTCCCGGTTTTGTTCCGAAGTGGCGGAGAGGGTGGGATTCGAACCCACGGAACCCTTGCAGGCTCAACGGTTTTCGAGACCGCCCCGTTCGACCACTCCGGCACCTCTCCGTACTTTGGCGTGGTGCGGGGCGTTTAGCGGGCGGGGGGTTGAAGTGCAAGAGGGTTTCGGTGAAAAACACGCGTTGCCTGCAAGGGAATTCCGATGCGCCGCATGCGTGCCGTCTCGATAATACTGGGACTATTTTTCACGATCTCGATGGTGTTCCAGACGTATGGCCAGCCATTGTCGGATCAAGATTGGGATACCCGTCAGGCAGGTAAAAAGGGGGAACGTATCCTTGCCCCGGTGTTGCTGGATCACCGTGCCGATGCAATCAGCGCCGAAGCGGCAAGGTTTGCCGACAGAATGGCCGCTGTCTACCTGCCTGGCGGTGGTGGAACTGATTGGCGTAACGAGGTCATGGCCATTCATGATCCGGCCCATGTTCTGGTCCTGCTGCAAGAGGCGGTGGATAAGCGCCTGTTGGCCAAGAACAATACCAATCTGGTGCCAGAAGCAGCAAGAGCACAGATGGATCCTGAAGGGCAGCAGCTGGAACTGATGGCCCGGATAGGTCTTTCCGATCCGGATATGCTTGAGGCAGTCGCCGTGCATTTGCGCCGGGACAAGGCGCAAGGGGCAGAAATACTGGCAGTCATCGACTCGCTGATCAAGGCCGATGGGGTGATTGATGCGACACTGGCAGCAGGCATGAACCGGGAACTGGCCTTTGCCCGGGGGTTTTCCGAGGCCGGCGGCTTTGGGTTTCCGACATCGCTTGATGATGTTGCAGCGGATCTGAACCTGCAAATATCTGAACTGCGTTCGGAAAGCTCTGCCCGGATTGAGCTGACCTATTATGCGGCATTTGCATCGCTTGGGGTTGTTGGCGTCGGGCATGTTGCATTGGCACGGGAGACCCCGGAATCGCATTGGATGCGCACCTTGATAGCACAGGCGGAAGCAGAAGTTCTGGATCAGCTTGCGGTCGAAGCCGGACGCGCAGCGGCCAGACGGCAAAAGGGGAATGCACTTTGACTATTCATGAAATCATTCTTGCCGGCCCACTGGCGATGCCGGAACTGCTGGATGTATTCGGCCTGCATGGCAAGCAGGAAACACTGTCAGGTCAGCTGTCGGGCGGGGCTGATGCCGGGTTGGGTGGCGATTGGCCGGCATGGCAGGCCGGAGCGGGACGGATTGCCGCCATGCGGGTCACTGATACTCCGTCGCTCAGGCGTTATCTGCAAATCATGGCGTTAAAGCCGAAGAGCGTGTATGAACATGACGTCTGGGGGCTTGGCGAAGGTAATGGCGCGGACTGGTCCGCAGATCGGGTTGTGCTGATGGCGTATGTTGCACAAGCCGTTCTGGCCCGGCCAGCTGACTGGGATCCCGGCCGCATCGCGGCACGGTTGCCCCGTATTGCCGAGATTGCAGCAGGACGGCTGCGTGTCGTTGCTGGATCAGCCCCGACGGCCTTATTGCCTGCGCCCGATCCTGACCGGACCGAGATAACGGCGCGGCATGAGCGCTATGGGCGATACTTCTCACTGGAGGAAATCACCTTGCGTCATCGGCGCTTTGATGGTGGCTGGTCGGCAGCACTTGATCGTGAGGTCTTCATTTCGGCTGATGCCGCCCTGTTGTTACCATATGATCCGATGCGGGACTGCGTGTTGCTGATCAGCCAGTTTCGGGTCGGCCCTCTGGCAAGAGGGGATAAACAGTGCTGGATGCTTGAACCCATAGCCGGCCGGATAGATGCTGGTGAAACCGCAGCTGACGCAGCCAGACGGGAGGCAGTAGAAGAGGCCGGGCTGACGGTCGGTGGGCTTTATGCGCTGCCGGGCCATTATCCGACACCCGGAGCCAATAGCGAATTCTTCTATCCATTTGTTGCGGTCACGGATCTGTCCAGGCATGAGTCGAGGCAAGGCTTTGGTCTGGAGGATGAAGGTGAAGATATTTCCACCCACATCATCTCACGCAAAGAACTCGTCAGTCTGGTGATGGAGGGACAGTTGCAGTGTGGACCACTGAACTTCATGGCGCTCTGGCTGGACCGGAATGCAGATCAGATCCGGTCGGAACTGGCAGGAACGTGATAGAGGATATACTATTTCTGTCCGGCAAGGCTTGCCGATGGTGGTTTCGCTGATATTGATCAAACTGGACGTGACTGGAAAGGTTCCGACATGGACATTCGCCCCGATCTTGCCGCTGCGATTGGCAACACCCCTCTGATCCGCTTGCGCAGTGCATCTGATGCAACAGGTTGTGAAATTCTGGGCAAGGCAGAGTTCATGAACCCCGGCCAGTCGGTCAAGGACCGTGCTGCGCTGTTTATCGTCCGTGATGCCATTGCCCGCGGAGCATTGAAACCTGGCGGAACAATTGTTGAAGGTACAGCCGGAAATACCGGGATTGGGCTGGCACTTGTCGGGGCCTCCATGGGGTATCGTTCGGTTATCGTGATTCCGGAAACACAAAGCCAGGAAAAGAAGGACATGCTGCGTCTGGCAGGGGCTGAGCTGGTTCAGGTCCCTGCGGCTCCGTATCGCAATCCGAATAACTATGTACGCTACTCCAGGAGATTGGCAGAAGAGCTTGCCAGAACCGAACCCAATGGTGCGGTCTGGGCCAATCAGTTCGACAATGTTGCGAACCGGCAAGCGCATCTGGAAACAACCGGACCTGAAATCTGGGAACAGACAGACGGCAAGGTGGATGGTTTCATCTGTGCGGTTGGCTCAGGCGGAACACTGGCTGGTGTGGCCATGGCCCTGCAACCCAGGGGGGTTCGGGTCGGGTTGGCTGATCCGGAAGGTGCGGCACTGCATTCTTTCTATACCATAGGTGAATTTGACAGTCCTGGTTCTTCAATCACGGAAGGGATTGGACAAGGGCGTATCACGTCGAACCTTGAAGGCTTTACCCCGGATTACAGCTATCGAATCTCTGATTCAGAGGCTTTGGACGTGCTGTTTCGTCTGGCGGAAGATGAAGGTCTGGTTTTGGGGGGATCCTCCGGGATCAATATCGCCGGAGCCATTCGGCTGGCCCATGAGATGGGTCCGGGGCACCGGATCGTGACCATGCTGTGCGATTCCGGTAACCGCTATCAGACCAAGCTGTATAATCCTGAATTCCTGCGTGAAAAGGGTCTTCCCGTACCGGGATGGCTGGAAGCAGAACCCCAAGCATTACCTGAAGTTTTCGAATAATGGTTTTAATCCTGAATGTTTTTCGCACCGCCCTTCTGGTGGTTCTCCTGCTTGCCTCGCAAGTGGTTGCTCAGGAACCTCTGCAGGTTGATTATGACAAATGGGAAGCCTTCGCGGAACAGTCCGAAGTCCTGCTGGATAATCCGGATACTCCCGATGCCGAACTCGCCGCGCTGCGTGAGGATGCGACCGAATGGCGAGCGGAATTTGACCGGGCCCAGAATGCCAATGCGCCCCGGATCGAGACTGTTCAGGAACAGATTGAGGCACTTGGACCCGCACCTGCCGAAGGCGAATCCGAGGCTGAGGATGTTGCGGCAAGGCGCAAGACACTGAACGATCAGCTGGCACAGTTGCAGGCTCCGGGATTGACTGCGACCGAAGCATTCAGCCGGGCCAATGCACTTATTTCCCGGTCCAATGAAATTCAGCGCCTGCGTGAAGCCCAGGAGATTGCTGCACTGACACCGTCTCCGCTTTTGCCGGGCAGTTGGGTGGCATCAGCAAAGGACCTGAAGGCTGTCTGGGATGGGATGGCATCGGAATGGAACCTTCTCAGGGCATCGGGTGAGCAGCTGCGGGAAAACCTGTTGCAGGTAGCGATCTGCCTGCTGTCAGCCATCCTGCTTCTGACTGTCGGGCGGCGGGTGGTCGATTCCCTGCCGGTACGGATGGGGGAGCGTGCCAGTGGGGATGCCAGGGCCGTGGTCGCCTTTCTGGTCTCATTGGGACAGATCCTATTGCCGATGATGGGGATATTCCTGCTGGTCCGGGGACTGGACCTTGTCGGCCTGTTCGGGGACTGGTGGCGTCCGGTCATGCTGTCGCTGCCGCTGGGCGGGCTGGCGTTCTTTGGCGGACGCTGGCTGGTGCGTCTGCTGTTTTCAGCCCATCCGATTGCTTACCCGACACTGAATGTGCCGGTAAAGGTACGTATCTATGCCCGCTTTTGCGGGACGGGTCTGGCGGTAGCCTTGTCACTGCATGTCATCCTGTCGGCTGCTATGCTGCCCCTGGCAGGTTATGTCAGATCCAGCGATGCCGTCATCCCCCGGATCCCCTATGAGTTCAGTGAGGCCGGGGCTGGTGTGATCCATTTTGCCCTGATGCTGGCCGGTTCATTCTTCCTGTTTCAGCTGGCCAATATCCTGCGCCGCATGACCCGCTATGATGGCACGGATTCCCCACCTTATCGTGCACGGGTCCTGTCAATTGCCGGACGGGTGTTACGGATCATCATTGTCCTCGGGCTGTTGCTGGCAGTGCTGGGTCTTATCAATCTGAGCAATGCCATCTTCTGGGCGGCTGTTCAAAGTACTGCGCTGATCGGTCTGCTGATTGTCCTGCAGGATTTCATTGCGGACCTTTATGCACTGATCCGGCGCGGCAAGGAGGATGCGCGGGAATCACTGACCCCGATGCTGATTGGTTTTGGCCTGATCCTCGCCTCCATACCCCTTTTTGCATTGATATGGGGCACATCGACCGCTGAGCTATCCGAATGGCGTACCAGCCTGCTGAAAGGTGTTTCGGTCGGTGGGGTCAGGCTTTCTCCGGGTGGTGTCCTGACGTTCCTGATTGTCTTCACCATTGGATATGTGATGACTCGCTGGGTGCAAAGTGCGTTCCGGAATTCGGTCCTGCCGCGTACCCGACTGGATCAGGGGGCCCAGAATGCGGCGGTTTCCGGGCTGGGTTATATCGGGATCTTTCTGGCCGGACTGTTTGCGATTACATCGGCCGGGATTGACCTGTCCAATCTGGCGATAGTTGCCGGTGCCCTGTCGGTCGGGATCGGCTTTGGCATGCAGAATATCGTGTCAAATTTCGTTTCCGGGATTATTTTGCTGATTGAACGTCCGATCAGTGTTGGAGACTGGGTCGAAGCAGGCGGGCAGCAAGGTATCGTGCAGGATATTTCTGTCCGCTCAACCCGGATCAAGACCTTTGATCAGACGGATGTTATCGTTCCCAACAGTGATCTGATCAGCCAGTCGGTAACAAACTGGACACGTGGAAGTGCCAGGGGGCGGATTATTGTGCCGGTTGGTGTTGCCTATGGCACCGACACCCGCAGGGTTGAACGTATCCTGCGGGAAATCGCCGAAGATCAGCCGACTGTCCTGATTGATCCACCGCCTGTAGTCCTGTTTTCCGGCTTCGGGGCCGATAGTCTTGACTTTGAAATCCGCGCCATTCTGTCCGATATTACCGGCGGGATCGGGGTTTCGTCTGAAATCCGGCATCAGATTGCGCAACGTTTTGCCGAAGAAGGGATCGAGATCCCTTATGCACAGCGCGATATCTGGTTGCGTAACCCCGAAGCGCTCTTGCCCGGATCTGGTCAGCAGGACAGCAACAAACCCACCGTGCCCCCAGTAGTGCATGAGGGTAAGCCAGTCCATGAAGCCGATTATGAAACGCCTGTCCCTGACCTGCGCACCGTGGGTGAGGTTCCTTCCGGTGCTGATGATGGAGATGGTGGAGATGGTGGAGATGGTGGCGACAGCAGTTAACGGCTGTAGCACAGATACTAATTGACATTGTTGCATTTGCAACTTATTTCTCCTCATCAATCAAAGAGGGGAGATGACATGACCATTGTTACACATAAACTGCCTGACGGGATGATCCGTGCTGCGACTGTGAATGGCACAGCCAGCCATGAAGGATACATGCCCGGGTTTGGCAATGATTTCGAAACTGAAGCGCTTCCCGGAGCATTGCCGCAGGGACAGAATAGCCCGCAGAAATGTGCTTACGGCCTTTATGCCGAACAGCTTTCAGGCACGGCCTTCACTGCGCCACGAGGTCAAAATGAACGGACCTGGTGCTATCGTATCCGCCCCAGTGTCAAGCATGTCGGGCGCTTTCAGAAGATTGACCTGCCATATTGGAAATCTGCCCCGAATGTGCTGCCCGATGTGACCAGCCTTGGGCAGTATCGCTGGGATCCGGTACCTCATGCCAAAGATGAAAATCTGACCTGGCTGACCGGAATGCGGACCATGACCACGGCGGGCGACGTCAATACTCAGGTTGGTATGGCTGCGCATATCTACTTGGTGACGGAATCAATGAAGGATGAATATTTCTTCAGTGCCGATAGCGAGTTGCTGGTTGTGCCGCAGGAAGGCCGGCTGCGTTTCTCTACCGAACTTGGCATTATCGACCTTGAGCCGCGTGAGATCGCCATCATCCCTCGTGGTCTGGTCTACCGGGTTGAACTGCTGGACGGTCCGGCCCGTGGGTTTGTCTGTGAAAACTACGGCCAGAAATTTGACCTTCCCGGGCGTGGTCCGATCGGTGCGAACTGCCTTGCAAATCCCCGTGATTTCAAATGCCCTGTCGCAGCCTTTGAGGACCGCGAGGCAAAGAGCCGTGTTGTCATCAAATGGTGTGGTCAGTTCCATGAAAGCTTTATTGACCACAGCCCTCTGGATGTGGTCGCGTGGCATGGCAATTACTGCGCGTACAAATATGACCTGAGTACATATTCGCCAGTCGGGGCAATCCTGTTTGATCATCCGGATCCGTCGATCTTCACAGTTCTGACAGCTCCTTCCGGGCAGGAAGGAACAGCCAATATCGACTTTGTCCTGTTCCGTGAACGCTGGATGGTGGCAGAACACAGCTTCCGCCCACCATGGTATCACAAGAACATCATGTCTGAACTGATGGGTAATATCTGCGGTATCTATGATGCCAAGCCCGAAGGGTTTGTACCCGGGGGGACCAGTCTGCACAACATGATGTTGCCACATGGCCCGGATCGTGATGCTTTTGAGCATGGTTCAAACGAACCGATGGTCCCCGTGAAACAGGATAACACCATGCAGTTCATGTTTGAGACCCGCTTCCCGCAGCAACTGACCGAGTTCGCCGCTAATGGTGCACCCATGCAAGGCAACTATGCCGATTGCTGGGAAAGCCTGGAAAAGAAATACGATGGTACGCCAGACGAAAAGTAAGCAGAAAGCAGCTTGAATATCGCGCCGCGCCGGGGTAATCCGGCGTGGACGCATGTGGGGCGGTTAGCTCAGCTGGTAGAGCGCTTCGTTTACACCGAAGATGTCGGGGGTTCGAATCCCTCACCGCCCACCAATTCTCCAAATGCAGCTGTCCTTGGATCATAGCAGTGCCGATTTGGAGCAATAAGCTGCAGATCGCGTGTCAATATGGCCAATGTAGCACGGTTGCGTGTTGCACGAGACACAATTTTTGCCTCAATCGGCTTTGGAAGTGTCGATCTCCTTCGGATGCTCTTACATCGTCGGTGACGTGACCGGCCCATTCCCGCCACTCGCGGGCGGCCCGTCGCAGCAGCGCAGCTTCCCCGAACTTGCCGTTCGACCCCCGGCGCAGCATTTTCAAAGGTAAGGCGGTAGCAACGCGGGACGGAGCTGCCGGTGCACCCAGCTGAATGAACGGCAGCTTTGGCAAGCTTCAGTGGCTAGCGGTCGAGGGACGGCGCAGCTTTCGCAAACCGTCGCGCATGTTCAGCGCAAGCAGTATGATGTTTGCCGCTCCTGCAACAAGTTCCAGCGATTGCACGATATAGAACCCGGTGTCGAAGGTGCCTGCCGAAGCCTTGCCCGAGAGGTAGAGCGCGGATGGAATCAGCACCAGAATTCCGTTGGCAGCGATGATGGGCATACGCTTCTTCTTGCGCGCACCGCTCCGCGCCATGGGCCTCCCAGTCGGAAACCGGATGCCCGGCAATTGCCAGCGCTGGGACAAGTATCAGGAAACCCCAAGGGATCAGCGTCTTCACCGTTGTGACCGTCGCGAGGCTTGCGAACAATTCGGAGAGCGCTGTCGATACCCAGAATGTCAGGATCGCGGCGAGTGCAAGCGCGCCTGCAACTGGATGGGCAATTTTGAACATCGGATTCCTCCTAAGTCATAGCAAGCTATATATTATTGCATAGCTTGCTATTCAAGTGTCAGAATACCGCCATGGAATTCACCAAGAACCAGTCTGCCGGATATCTTCTCAACCATCTTGCTCGCATCTTCGCGCGCGGTCTGGCGGCGCGGATAAGGCCGCTGGGTCTGACAACAGGGACATTTCCGGCGCTTCTGGAGTTGTGGGAGACCGATGGCCTGACCCAGAAGCAACTGGTTGAACGGCTGGATATCGAGCAGGCGACGATGGCCAACACATTGGCGCGGATGGAACGCGATGGACTGATCATCCGGAAAAAGGACGAAACCGACGGACGCGTGCAGCGGGTCTGGCTGACAGCCCAGGCGCGGGGCTTGCGCGGTCCCGCGATCTCGGCGGCTCTGGACGAGAATGCATCTGCGCTTGTCGACCTTTCTGGGGCCGAACGAAAGCAGTTCGTCGCCTTGATGCAGAAGGTGATTGAAACTAGGACGAGAAAGGCGAGCGGCGAAAACTGACTTTCGGCCACCCCTGACCGTCGACAAGAAGGGCTCAAAACCGGTCATGCGGCATTGCGGCATCTGCCGATCAACAGTTTCCCTGCCACCGGCAAGGCCGGCCCGGAACTGACTTTCACCGATTGAAGTAACGCTGCATGTGCAACGGATAAAGCTGACATTCATTCCTTGATTATCTTGAATGCCAGCGCCTATTCAATTCGGCCCATCTGGAATCAGTTCGAAGCGATGGATCCGCAACGGAAATGCGCTCTATGGTTGCGTCTATCTCGTAGGGCCAATAGTTCGCATTTTCGGGAAGGGCCAAGTACAGGATTTCAAGCACGCGCTTCGGGTGCTTATCAACAATGTTCCCTTCGCCACGCCGGATGGAAGGCAACATGATGTGGTCACGTTCAATTGGGCTAAGGAGCGCAAGGATCGCTTCCGAAATGGCCATAATGGCCATGAAGGTTTCTTCGTTTGAGAATGCAAGTTCAATCAAGCGGGCTGAATTTTTCGGAGTACGGGCGACTTTCTGTACTGGCCACACAATGCGCAGAAACCGTTCCTGGAGGGCCTTCCAGTGTTCGCCATCGTCTCCTTCCCCTTCAGCACGTCGTTCCAGAATCCGCAGCGCACGCGCCCAGAAGCTATCACCTGCGTCTAACAAAAGTTGGCGCAATTCGTTGTCTGTGATGCGCACCGTCCCTGTGTTGGAGTCGGGGTAGGCCCAGCTTGCAAGCACCAAGTCTGCTAGGCTGGCCTATCCGGCCGAGGGTCGGCTAACCCAACGCGAGGTCTGGGATCGCGTTGTGACGCAGGTGCGCGGGCAGGGGGTGATCGGCATCCATTACGACGAATGCCAGCACATCTTCTCCAAGACTACCGGGGAGGCGCGGGCTATGATCCTCAACAGCTTCAAATCGCTTCTGAAGCAACCGGAATGGCCGCTGATGCTGATTCTTTCCGGCGTTGACAGTCTCGTCCATCATATCACCAGCGAGGAGCAACTGGCATACTTGATGCGGCCGATCTCCTTCACCGAGATCTCCCTGCATCGACCCGACGACCTGTCCGAACTGGTCAGCCTTTGCCACGCCTATGTCGACAAGGCCGGGCTCGATTTTTCTGGCCTGAACACGCGGGATTTCTACGAACGTCTGACCTGCGCCTGCGCCAACCGTTGGGGGTTGGTGATCGAACTGCTGATCGACGCTTTCGTCATCGCCTTGGATCAGGGCGCAGTTGAGCCCGATCCGCAGCACTTCTGCCTTGCCTTCACCCGACGAACCGGGCTGCGCGAGGGCTATTCGCCCTTCTCGATCGACAGTTACGAAAAGCTGTTCGAGGCCCGGAAGGTCTTCGAAATCTGGGAAAAGAAACGGTCCGCGATCAACATCTGACCTGAAATCTGCTACCTGCCATCCAGGCTCGCGCCTTGCGCGGGCCATTTTTCATGCGCAACGGCGCTGAAATGGTCCAATCCTGTGCGCACGCAATTGCTCCAAGAAAATTCAGGCGCGATATTTGTGTTTGATATTAGAGCGTGTCGTGCTCATTTGGGTTCATATCCTGCGGCAATGAAATAATAGAGGCAAGCGGCCTCGGTGAAGCGGTCGCAGATCTGGCCGACGGCCATCCAGCGTTCGTCGTAGGTGCGGGCCGCGGCCTTGCGCAGGAGCACCTGGAGCTTGGCAAAAGCCATCTCGATGGGGTTCAGGTCTGGGCGGTAGGGCGGGA
>JBKEAB010000073.1:0-4953 GCA_047971845.1 Paracoccus sp. (in: a-proteobacteria)
ATGTCGAGCGCTGCCACCGGACCGTCCGTCACGAATGGCTCGATCAATACATCATCGAAAGCATCGAGGAGGCTCAGGACTACGCCACGCAATGGCTCTGGACTTGCAACAACGACCGCCCCAACATGGGCATCGGCGGCATCACACCCGCACAGAAGCTGAAAATGGCCGCATGAATTCTACGAACCCGCCCCGCTAAAAAAGGGGGGATTACCGAACGCCCGCAAGCACGGTGGCGCCAAACGGCGGGTCTGGCGCAAGATCCATATCGGCATTGACGAGAAATCCTTGGAGATACGGGCTGCCAAATTCACCACAAGCGGGATCGGCGATGCGCCGATGCTGCCCGAGTTGCTCGATCAGATCCCGCCCGGGCAGGAGATCGCCAGCGTCACCGCCGACGGTGCCTTCGATACACGCAAGCGCCATGATGCCATCGCCGCCCGGGGCGCCGCCGCAATCATTCCGCCCCGAAAGAACGCCAAGCCCTGGAAACCCGACACCGCCGAGGCCATCGCTCGCAATGAAATCCTGCGCACATCGAAGCGTGTCGATCGAACCACATGGCGACGATGGAGCGGCTATCACCGCCGAAGCCGGGCCGAAACCAAAATGCACTGCGTCAAGCTACTCGGGCAGCGCCTGTCCGCCCGAGACTTCGACCGTCAGGTCACCGAGTTCCAAGTCAGGGTTGCTGTCCTGAACGGCTTTACCGCGCTCGGCATACCGGTTACAGAGGCCATGGGATAAGTCTGTCAGAGGTAAGGGGCAGTCCGCCAGTCACGGGATTTGTGCAACAGAGTCAATTGGATTCACAAAGTGAATCCTCGGTCCAGCAACTTCTGAAACAACACCTACCAAACCGTAAAATCACCAACTTTAAGTTTGCTATATGCTGAAATATCAGCTTTATAAAATTCTTTGATTTCATTAAGCGTATGGTTAGGTATGCTCGGTTTGTTGCCAGAACTTCTTTTTTCCCATATATCCTTTTCAATGGGCTGTGTTTCCGTATATGCATCTATATAATTTAGAACATTTACAATTCCATCTTCAAATCTAAATATTTTTACGCCCTTACATAAAAATTCAACCTGCGGCCTTAGATGATTATCCAGCGTATATTTATTATCCTTATAATTTGCAAAGCTTTTACTAACCCAGTCAGATAGAGGCATATTCTTTTCACGCCTATCCATTCGATAGCGGTATTCACTGAGTATGCGCTGAACAGGATCGCGAAATACAGTAAATATATCATCAGTAAATGGTTTGGGAAACATTGGCTTATATAAATCAGCATGAATATGTTGAGGGACGGTTTTACACCAATCCTTTCTCCCCTGCAGCTTGAACCCCAGCGCCCCTTTTTCCTGCAAATATTTTTCTATGCTTGACCCACCGCATTTTGGTATATGAACAAACAAGATAATTTTTCCATTTATGCGTGCCAAGGGCATTTTTTCACCATACCATTCATATTTTGCACAGTATCCAACAAATACTTCTTGGGGTCCAGTCGACTCTGTTTCACAAATTCCATGAGGGGCTTAAGTGTTCATTTCCGGCATCTGGGGAGCGGGTTCAGGATGAATCTGTCTGGTTCCGATGTCCAGATTTTGCAGATGCATTCGTCTGGGGTGAGGCTGCCGAAGGTCTTCAGTCTGCGGGCGAAGTTGTAGGCGGCCTTAACGTCGGTGCGGCGTTGATCGTGGCTGTCGTAATGGAAGCGCTTGACGGTCGTGTCCTTGATTGTGCGGTTCATTCGCTCGACTTGGCCATTTGTCCACGGATGGTTCAGCCTGGTCAGCCTGTGCTCAATCCCGTAGGCTTCGCAGATCATGTCGAAGCGTATCGGCCGGGAGTAGATGGTGTTCCGATTCCGAGGCTGTTCGGCAAACTGGATGCCATTATCGGTGAGAATAGTATGGACCTGATAAGGCGCAGCCTCGAGCATATACTGAAGGAACTCACAGGCCGCCTTCCGGTCTAGCTTTGTCGATGAGTTGCGTCACGGCAAACTTGCTCATGCGGTCGATGCCGACAAACAAATACAGCTTGCCTTCAGCGGTCTGAAACCCGCAGAAATGCCGCGCCACTTCACGGTGCCTGTAACCCTCGTCAACGAACGCAGCGACCCGCGTGCGTAGTTCCAATGGATGCGGCTTGTCCATATGCAACCCTAATATCCGCCTCACCCGCAGAGAACCACATCATGGCGTGACTGGGAATCCTGAATCGGATAGGCCAAGACACGCTCGAGCAGACAAAACGTAATCAGGACGTCACAGATAATCCTCTGGGTACTGTGGCCAGAACCAGCAACCTCTGGGATACCTGCGGCATCTACAGGAATTCCTGTTGCACACGGCAAGAGGAACAACCCTTTATCCTGTGCACCAGATCCGAGATGGCGAGCTTTGGTATTTATCTCAGCAAGGTTACAGTCAGATAAACCTCATGCAACTGAAAGCCACGGGCAGGCCTTAGATCAGATCGCCCATGGCTTCAGGTTGCGGATCATTCGCTGTCGTCATCTGCCTCAGGCAGGTTGAAGAAGCTGTCGGCATCCAGATCAGCTGCTGGTGACTGTTCTTCGTCATCGTCTTTCGTCAATGAAAAATTCTCCAGCCCAGCGATCGCCGTCGGCAGGCGCGGTTCTTCCCCCATTGCCAGCGAGGTTTCCGTCGAAACCAGCTTCCGCCGCTCGTCATCGGACATAACGCCGCCTTCGGAAGCTTTCTTCTTGGCCGCTTTCTGCACGGCAGCATCAAGTTCCAATTGCTTGGCCAGACCAAGTGCCACCGGGTCGATAGGCTGGATATTCTGGATATTCCAATGCGTACGTTCACGGATTGCCTGAATGGTAGGCTTGGTGGTGCCGACCAGCTTGGCAATCTGTGAATCTGCCAGTTCAGGGTGGAACTTCACCAGCCACAGGATAGCAGCCGGACGATCCTGACGCTTGGACAGTGGTGTATAGCGTGGTCCACGGCGTTTTTCCTCACCATCGGCAGCCGGATTGTGCTTAAGCTTAAGCTTATAGTTGGGGTCTTTTTGCCCCTTGTCAATTTCACCCGGACCAAGCTGGTTGGAGGCAACCGGATCAAACCCCTTAACGCCCGTCGCCACATCACCATCGGCAATGCCCTGAACTTCCAGCTCATGCATTCCGCAAAAATCCGCAATCTGCTTGAAGCTTAGCGTGGTATTATCAATCAGCCAGACGGCGGTGGCTTTAGCCATCAGCGGTTTGTTCATCGGATCTCTCCTTACGCATAACTTTCCCAGCCGGGAAAACGGCTTTTTGGCGAAGGCCATTCCACGTTTTCGGGGGAATTCGCAGTATATATACGCACCCGGTTAACAAAGGGAAAGACCAAATTGCATATAAAGGGGTGCATAAGATGCTGCTTTCGCATATCCCTGCCCCAGAAATCCGTAGGAGGTCTCATGCATCACCTGATCTTCGCTGTACTTGCTGCCATGGCCGCTGGCACCGCCGCCGCGCAATCCCATCGCGCCGGAGAGTTCGATTACTATGTCGTCGCGCTCAGCTGGTCCCCAAGCTGGTGCCGCAGCGCCGGGGATAAACGCGACACGACGCAGTGTGATGAGGGGCGCAAAACCGATTTCGTGCTACATGGACTCTGGCCACAGTATGAAAATGGCTGGCCGCAGAACTGCCGTACCAATGAGCGCGATCCTTCCCGGCGCGAAAGTCAGGATATGGCCGATATCATGGGGTCGGGCAGGCTCGCCTGGTATCAGTGGCAAAAGCATGGGCGATGTACTGGTCTTTCGGCCCAGGATTATTATGCATTGTCACGCAAGGCGTTCAGCGCCATCACCCTGCCCGATTATTTCGTAGATCTGGACAAGGATATCTCGATCCCACCCGGATTGATCGAACAGGCATTCATCCAATACAATCCAGACACGTCCCCGGATGGCATTACCATAACCTGCAAGAACGAAAACCTGCAGGAAGTTCGAATCTGCCTGAACAAGGATCTTTCCCCACGCAAATGCGCACCGGATATCCGCAAGGACTGCAACCGCGAATCCGTGATCATGGACCAGGTACGTTAGAGTCAGGGCTCATAACCAATAGATAACGATAGCCGCGAGCGCGATAGCAGAGAGAAAAACTTTGGGGCAACAGTCGTGGCGGATGGCAACGCACCTCCAGTCCTTGAGTCTGCCAAACATGATCTCAATGCGGTTGCACCGTTTGTATCGACGCTTGTCATATCTGACGAGTATCTACGTTTCTGTGTATCTGCTGGTCTTCATACAAAATCTTCTCGTGCACTTTGCCGAGAAAATTCTACTTTTGAAGCCCCCTGCTTTCCGGGGGGATTACCCCAGCTTGAAGCTGACCGATCGGCTGGTGCCGGCAGGATCAGCGATATGATTTTCAAGGTCCTGAAGTGTGATGTCTTCGGTAATGGTACCGTTGGTGGTTGAAAACCAGCCCCTGCCCCAAGACCTGCACCCCCCGGTAGCGCTTGCGAATATACGGGCATTCCCGTTGCCCCCGATAAGACGAACGGTCATTCATTTTGCGCATCAGATCCGGGATGGTGAGCTTCGGCGGCACCGATACGAACATGTGGACATGCTCGCTCGGCAGAACACCGCGTAAGATGTCGCCCCCGTTCTCGCGGCAGACTTGGCGGCAGATACCGCGCACCCGCAGCCGCAGCGACTTAGGTTCTGTGGGGATTCAGCGTCCGTTGATGAGAGCGCTTGCAGCATAGATCATGGCGGAGAAGACGGTGTCGGTCTTATCCGCTCTTAGGGCGATGCGTTTGAAGTCTTTCAGATCGCAGAAGAAATTTTTGATCAGGTGGCGCCACTTGTACATCTCGTCGTCGATCTGAATCGGCTCTTTCCGCTGCGGCTGCTGCGAGATGCAGATCGTCGCGCCCCGCTCGTTCATCTCTGCGA
>JBKEAB010000074.1:0-38906 GCA_047971845.1 Paracoccus sp. (in: a-proteobacteria)
AGGATCTGGCGATCAGGACGCTGAACATGGCGATCGCCCTGCGCAGGCCGCCGCCGGGCTGCATTCATCACACGGATCGCGGGTCGCAATACTGTGCCCATCAATACCAGAAGCTTCTGGGCAAGCATGGCTTAAGGACTTCCATGAGCGGGAAAGGCAATTGCTACGACAATTCAGCCGGCGAAAGCTTCTTCAAATCGCTTAAGGCCGAACTGGTCTGGCGCCGCGACTGGCGAACCCGGCGCGAGGTCGAGATCGCACTCTTCGAATACATCAACGGCTTCTACAACCCGCGCAGAAAACACTCGGCCCTCGGCTGGAAATCACCCGTGGCCTGCGAAAACAAGGCCGCATAACATGAGCACCCGACCAGAACAATTCCGGGACAGGGCCAGATAGGCACTTTTGCGAGACAAGTCTAGGCAGGTCTTGAAACTGTTTCAGCCTGATCCCAATTCAATATCAGGGACGCCAGAAGGGTCCCCGAACTGCCGCCCGAAGATCGGGGGCAATACATAGACATCGCTTTGAAAGGATGTAGAAATGCGTAGCTTTGATCGTGCACCGCTTTACCGTGCTTCGGTTGGTTTTGACCGCATGGTTGATCTGATGGACCGGGTTCTGTCTGCGGATAATACGACCCAATCCTATCCCCCCTATAATATAGAGAAAACCGGTGAGAACGCCTATCGTATTTCGATTGCGGTGGCTGGTTTTACCGCTGATGACCTGAGTGTTGAATTGCGTGACGGGTCTGTCGTTGTGTCTGCAAGGAGGGCCGGGGATGACAGCGAACGCACCTTCCTGCATCGTGGCATAGCCACTCGCACCTTCGAACGCCGCTTTACGCTAGCGGAACATATTCGTGTGTCCGGGGCGTCACATCAGGACGGTATGCTGCATATTGATCTGGTACGTGAGGTGCCGGAGGCGCTCAAGCCACGTCAGATTGCAATTGACCGTGTGGATGTCTCACTGCGGGTTGGACGACTTGATGCATGATTGCTCCGGGGCGTGGAAGGGGAACCTTCCGCGCCTTTTTCTTGCGTCCCGCGACGTGCATTGCTAACCGCCCGGTATGGAACCTGTTCACATCATTGGTGCCGGACTTGCCGGCTCGGAAGCCGCCTGGCAGATCTCCCGTGCGGGCGTTCCTGTCGTGCTGCATGAAATGCGACCTATGGTTGAAACCTTTGCCCATAAAAGCGGCAATTTTGCGGAAATGGTTTGTTCGAATTCATTCCGTTCGGATGATGATGAAAACAATGCGGTCGGGCAACTGCACTGGGAAATGCGGGCTGCGGGTGGCTTGATCATGACCATGGCCGATCGTCACAAACTGCCGGCAGGCGGTGCACTTGCCGTCGACCGGGAGGCATTTTCGGCAGATGTTACGGCCGTACTCAGGGCTGAGCCACTGGTTTTCGTTGAAGAAGGCGAGATCACGAAGCTTCCGCATGATGGCCACTGGGTCATCGCGACCGGCCCCCTGACCTCGGCAGCTCTGGGGGCTGCGATCAGGGCAGAGACCGGGGCAGAATCGCTAGCATTCTTTGATGCCATCGCGCCCATAGTTTATGCCGATACCATTGATATGAACCTTGCTTGGCGGCAGTCGCGCTATGACAAGGGAGAAACTGAAGAAGAGCGCACGGCCTATATCAACTGTCCGATGACGAAGGCGGAATATGATGGCTTTATTGATGCTCTTCTGGCTGCTGAGAAGACCGAGTTTCACGAAGGTGAAACGGCAGCTTATTTTGACGGATGCTTGCCTATCGAGGTCATGACTGAACGTGGTCGTGAAACCCTGCGGCATGGGCCGATGAAGCCTGTGGGGCTGACTAATGCGCATAAGCCGGATGAAAAACCTTATGCCGTTGTTCAGTTGCGCCGGGATAATGCTTTGGGAACGCTATATAATATCGTCGGGTTTCAGACCAAGATGAAATATGGTGCGCAAAACGATGTGTTCCGCATGATCCCGGGCTTGCAGAATGCCAGTTTTGCACGACTGGGCGGGATACATTGCAATACGTTCCTGAATTCACCCACCTTGCTGGATAATCGGCTGCGGCTGCGCTCACGTCCGAACCTGCGCTTTGCCGGACAGGTGACAGGGGTTGAGGGCTATGTCGAAAGTGCGGCAATGGGGCTGTTGGCCGGCCGCATGATGGCAGCGGAAATACTGGGCCGTGATCTACCTCCACCGCCCGGAACCACGGCCATGGGGGCGCTGATCCATCACATTACCGGTGGGGCAGAGGCAAAGACCTTTCAGCCCATGAATGTCAATTTCGGGCTATTTCCACCGGTTGAGGCCATGGGTGGACGGCGGGGACGCAAGGATCGTTATCCGGCCTATACCAAGCGCGCCAAGGAAGCTTTCCGGGCATGGTTGGCGAAACAGTAAGGAAGGGCAGGATCTGTACGCGCTTTGCGCCTTCGCCTACGGGGTTGTTGCATCTGGGTCATGCCTATTCGGCACTTGTTGCTGCAGAAGCTGCCAGTCCGGGAGAGTTTCTGTTACGTATTGAGGATATCGACCGGGACCGTTGCCGTCCGGAATTCGAAACTGCGATATTTGAAGATCTCAGTTGGCTTGGTCTTGGCTGGCAGCAACCGGTTATGCGGCAGTCGGAACGGCTGGACATATATGGTGCGGCACTTGACCGATTGGCTGGGCTGGGTGTGGCTTATCCCTGTTCATGCCGTCGTGGCGATATTCGCATGGCATTGTCTGCCCCGCAGGAGGGCGTGCCGGTTCATGGGCCGGATGGGCTGGTCTATCCCGGTATCTGCCGTGGACGCCGGATGTGTGATATGCGTGATGGCGATGTCATCCGGCTGGATGCAAGGGCGGGTTTTGATCTGCTGGATATCGACAGGCTGAGTTTTCGTGACAATGGGCTGCATGATCTGACCCGAAATGCGTTTCTGACTGGCATCGGTGATGTTATCCTGTCACGGCGCGGAATGAGGACATCCTATCACCTTTCGGTTGTTCTGGATGATGCAGTACAGGAGATCAGTCTTGTTACACGTGGACAGGACCTGTTTGCTTCAACATGGATCCATGTGCTGCTGCAACGCTTGTTGGATGTGCCAACGCCGGAATATTGTCATCACCGGCTGATCCGAGATGAAACCGGAAAGCGGTTGGCCAAGCGTGATGATGCCCGGTCCCTGCGCGAGCTGCGCAGGCAAGGGGTAGGTAAAGACGAAATTCGTAATTTAATTGGTCTGTAATGGCTGTATAATTTCAGTTTCTGTGCTGTCGCGTAATGCAGTGTAAAAGCAGCTGCGCCGGTTGGTGTGGCAGGCTGGTCCAGTCTGATTGACCAGTATCAGCAGGCAGTCACGATCACAATCGATGCGCATTTCCACCAGTTTCTGGACATGACCCGAACTTTTGCCCTTGACCCAGAAATTCTGTCTGGATCGTGACCAATAGGTAACGCGGCCTGTATTCAGCGTGCGGGTCACGGCTTCGGCATTCATCCATGCCATCATCAGAACCTCACCGCTTTGCGCATCTTGTGCAATGGCGGGGATCAACCCATTGGCATTATAACACAGTGTCGCAGGATCGAACATCGGCTTTCCTTTCGGCGTCTTGCTGCCTATCTCTAGTCGGGAAACCATGCGAGGAAAACCATGTCCGACGCTGATATGATGCAACTTTATTCGAAACGGATCCTCGCACTTGCGGCAGATATTCCACATCTGGGCAAGATCAGCGATGCGCAGGGAAGTGCGATGAAGCGTTCGCCTCAATGTGGGTCGATGGTTACAGCACATGTGCGCATGGAGAATGGGCGTATCTCCGGTTTCGGTCAGGAGGTCCGGGCCTGTGCGCTTGGTCAGGCTTCGGCAGGGGTGCTGGGGCAGGGTGTGATGGGGGCTTCGCGTGATGAAATCGCCAAAGGTACCGAACAACTTGCGGCCATGCTGAAAGGGAATGGTCCGGTTCCGGATGAGCCGTGGCAAGGACTGGAAGTCCTCATGCCGGCCCAGGACTATCCCAACCGTCATGCATCCATCATGCTGTCATGGCAAGCTGTGCTGGAGGCCATTGACGCGGCCGGATAGTTCTGGCTCAGTCAGCGACAGGAAAGGCGGCACCATGGTGCCGCCTGATTGCTTTGTCCAAAAAAGAGAACGGGAAGATTATTCTTCAGCGGCTTTTGCTGCAGCTTCGGTGACTTCAGAAGTTGAATCATCCGAACCGGCTTCTTCTGATACCAATGCCGACGGTGCGGCGATATTGGCGATTACGAAGTTACGGTCGGTGGTCGGCTTGGCACCGGAAGGCAGCTTGATATCACCGATATGGATCGTGTCGCCAATCTGATAGCCTTCCAGATCCACAACGACGCTTTCCGGGATATCACCGGCGGTTACGTTCAGTTCGACTTCGGGACGAACCGTTACCAGCGTGCCGCCACGCTTCAGGCCGGGGCAGGTGTCGGCATTGATGAATTCGACATGGATGAACAGGTTCACCTTCGAAGTCCGGCGCAGGCGCATGAAATCGATATGCGTCGGCAGGTCCTTCACCAAGTCTTTCTGAACGCTGCGGCAGATGACGCGGACATCATCCTGACCGTCGATTTTCAGGTTCCACAATGTGGACATGAAACGACCGGCACGCAGCTTGGTCAGAAGCTGGTTGAAGTCGAACTGAACGGCGAGCGGGTCCTTGCCGTCGCCATAAACAATGCCGGGCACCTTGCCGTTACGGCGAGCTTGACGGGCGGCCCCCTTGCCTGTCCCCGTACGTGCCTCGGCCACCAGATCTGGGATCTCTTTGGCCATGATAGTATTCCTTCGTATTGACGTTTACGGCCATCCTCCAAGGGTGCATGACCGCGAAGACGGGCCAATAGCAGGGATCAGGGCAATTGGAAAGAGAAGAAAGCGGGGCAGCCTGCTGGTCGGGTTGGAAAATTCCGATTATGTCACATGTCACAATGCGACTGCCGGTGACTTGTACGCGCGGGAAGACTATCCCTGTCAAGGTACCGGAATGAAGAAAGGGCACCCGTCAGGATGCCCTTTCCGGGATTTTCTGTATCCGCCTTACAGGGTGCCTGCACGCTGCTGAAGCATCATGAAGGTATCGAAGGTATATTCTGCCGTCTGGTTATAGAGATACCAGTCGTTGCGGAATGCCTTGATCGAATCCCAGATCTTCTTCCAGTTTTCGTTGGTTGTATCGAGCTCGGCATAGACCTCGTTCGCGGCGTTGTAGAAGGCTTCCAGAACCTCCGGCGGAAAGGGGGTGAGCTTGGCACCCGATGCAACCAGTTCCTTCAGAGCGGTCGGATTCTTCCAGTCGTATTTCTGTAGCATGTCGGCATCGGCAGCCTGCGATGCGTTGCGCAGGATGGCCTGATAGTGGGGCGGCAGTTCCTCATATTTTTCCTTGTTGTAAAGGAAGTGTATCGTCGGACCACCTTCCCACCAGCCGGGATAGTAATAATAGGGCGCAACCTTGGCAAAGCCGAGTTTCTGGTCATCATAGGGACCGACCCATTCAGCACCATCTATCGTGCCTTTTTCCAAGGCCGGATAGATGTCTCCACCAGCAATTTGCTGTGGGACGACACCCAGCTTTTCGGCCACGGCACCGGCAAATCCGCCCAGACGGACCTTTAGGCCCTTCAGGTCTTCAACCGTCTTGATTTCCTTGCGATACCAACCGCCCATCTGGGCACCGGTATTGCCACCGGGAAGGCCGAACAGGTTTTGCGTGGCAAGGAATTCGTTGAACAGGTCAATTCCGCCGCCATGATATTGCCAGGCGTTCTTTGCCCGTGCTGACAGGCCGAACGGGACTGCCGCGCCAAGGGCCCAGGTCGGATCCTTGCCCCAGTAATAATAGGAAACCGTGTGGGCGCTTTCCACGGTACCTTCGCTGGCTGCGTCCGCCGCCTGCAGGCCGGGAACCAGTTCGCCGGCTGCAAAGACCTGGATCTTGAATTTGCCGTCGGTCGCATCGCTGACCATTTTCGACAGCACTTCGGCTCCGCCGTAAATTGTATCCAGCGATTTTGGGAAGGATGAGGTCATCCGCCAGTTAATGGCCGGCGATTCCTGCGCGATGGCCGGTGCCGCAAGTGTCGTGGCAGCAGCCGCAGATGCGCCTCCGATCGTCGCGGTGGTCAGGAAGCGACGGCGGTCGAGTTTCGAATTGTTGGTCATGTATCCTCCACTGCACGGGGTTCGTTCGGCCCCGCTTGCAACATAATGTGCATGCAGATTCTTTTATGTCGAGATGAAACACAGGCATCAGGCAAAAATAATGGGGAATGGGGAGATGTCCGAAATATCCGGCGACCAGTCGTTTGCGGGCTTCGTTATGCGAGCCATTTGCGGCCCGGCAAATGCAGTGGATACGTAATCTGCTTTTCATCCTGATGATCTGTTACTACAGTCACAGAAAACGCATCAGCAGGGGGAGTTGATGTCCACACCCCGTTTCGACGTCGAAGCACGTCAGGGTCTTGCGATAGTCTCGCCACCATTTGGTTATGCTGCGCTGATGCTGGCGGCACCGCTTCTGACCATTCTGGCTTATTCCTTTTTCCGGGATGGTTATCTTGAGGTCATACGTGACTTTACCCTTGAGAATTACCGGACGGTCTGGTCTGATCCGGTTTTCCACAAGGTGATGCTGCGTTCCCTGATCGTGGCGACGCTGGTGACGCTGGTGACTGTGGTGCTGGCCTTTCCGGTTGCCTATTTCTTGTCCTTTGTCGTGCGACCGGACCGCAAGGCAATGTGGATCCTCCTGATCACGATACCCTTCTGGACTTCTTACCTGATCAGGGTGTTCCTGTGGAAAGTGATCCTGGCGGAAAACGGGGTGATCAACTCCGTGATGATATTTTTGCCATTTGTTGATGAACCACCCTTCGGGAATATGCTTTATAATGTGCAGGCAATGGTCATCACTCTGGCACATGCCTATGCGCCGTTTGCCATTCTTCCGGTCTATGTTGCATTGGAGAAAATTGATCGTTCGCTTCTGGAGGCCGGGCGGGATCTTGGTGAATCGCGGCTGATGACCTTCTGGCGGGTGACCCTGCCGCTGGCCATGCCGGGCGTTGTCGCGGCAACCCTGATTGTCTTCATTCCGACCATTGGTGACTATGTTACCCCGGAACTGATCGGTGGTGGCAAAACCCCGATGATTGCCAATATGGTACAGGCGAATATGCTGGCAATTGATAACAAGCCGATGGGGGCTGCACTTGCGGTGACGGCCATGCTGATCGTCACGGTGGTCAGCGTTATCTTCCTTCTGTTGAACTGGCGCTTTCTGAAGGTGCGGCAATGAGGGGAAACGGTTTGCGTATCTATGCGGTTCTTTATCTGCTCTTTCTGTATGGCCCGATCCTGCTGTTGCCACTTTTTGCCTTCAATGCTGGCACCATTATCGCCTTTCCGCTGAAGGGGTTCACGACGGACTGGTTTGCGCAGATGTGGGGGAATGAAACATTGCGGCGTGCCTTTGCCAATTCGCTGATCATTGCGGTCAGTTCGGCCGTGCTGGCAACTTCCCTGGGAGTTTTTGCTGCACGCGCATCGACACGTTACAACTTTCCGGCAAAGACCGGGATCATGGGGCTGATCATGCTGCCATTGGTCCTGCCCGAGATTATCGTTGCCATGTCCCTTCTTGTTGTGTTGCTGGCTATTGGGGTGCAGCTGTCGATCTTTACCGTAATCCTTGGTCATACGCTGATCTGCATGCCCTATGCCATCGCGATCCTGTCAACGGCGTTCAACTCTCTGGACCAGTCCCTGGAAGAAGCGGCCTATGATCTTGGAGAAACGAAATGGAGTGCGTTCCGTCTGGTTATCCTGCCGCTGGTCATGCCGGGGGTTACATCGGCGATCCTGATGAGCTTCACAATCAGTCTCGATGAGTTTGTCATTGCCTTTTTCCTTGCCGGAAATGAGCCGACGCTGCCAACCTATATCTTCAGCCAGCTGCGGTTCCCGAAATCCGTTCCGGTCATCATGGCACTTGGTACTGTGCTGGTGATGATGTCGGTACTACTATTAACCATTGCCGAATATTTCCGCCGTCGCGGTGCTGTCCGGACAGGCCAGAAAGACCATGGGGGTTTCCTGTGAACGATACTGATGACCTCAGCCATATGATGCCGGGTTCTGCAAACGCACCACGAAATGCCAAGACGGCAAGTCGCTATGCGGAACTACAGGCGGCACGCCCGATGATCGAATGCCGGGATGTCCATAAATATTACGGTGAATATCATGCACTGCGCGGTATTGATCTGACCATCCGGGAAGGTGAATTCTTTTCGCTGCTCGGGCCTTCTGGCTGCGGCAAGACCACACTCTTGCGGACCATTGCCGGGTTTGAAGGGATTTCGTCGGGTGCCGTCCTGATTGATGGCAAGCATATGGCCGATGTTCCTGCTAATCAGCGGCCGACAAACATGGTCTTTCAGTCATATGCGATCTTTCCGCATCTGACGGTTGCGCAGAATGTCGGTTTTGGTTTGCGCCGCGATCCCCGGTCAAGGGCCGAAAAGGATGCCGCAGTGGAGGAAGCTCTGGCGATGGTCGGGTTGTCCGGTTACGGAAATCGTGCGGCCCATGCGCTGTCGGGTGGGCAGCGTCAGCGTGTGGCGCTTGCCCGTGCACTGATCCTCAAACCCAAGGTATTGCTGCTGGATGAACCGCTTTCGGCACTGGACCGGAAGATGCGGGAACAGATGCAGGTTGAACTGATCAAGCTGCAACGTCAGGTCGGGATTACCTTCGTACTGGTCACCCATGATCAGGAGGAGGCGCTTGTCATGTCGGACCGTATTGCTGTGATGTTTGAAGGTGGGATTGCCCAGCTTGATTACCCCGAAGCGCTTTATTCCCGGCCGCTGAATCGTCGTGTTGCCGATTTTATCGGTGTAATGAATTTTCTGCCGGCAACTATCCTGTCCGAAAATGCCGACCATGTCAGGGTTGATGTCGAAGGGCTGGGGGAGATTGACCTGTCGCTTGGTCAGATTGCAGCCAGAAGCGAATCTGATGCGGCACCGATGATCGGCTTCCGCCCCGAAGCGATGAGTATCTTTGCCGAGGGTCAGGCCCAGAGTGCCCCGCGTCAGAATGGAGCCGTTATTGATGAGGTCGTCTATTATGGCGACATGACCTATTACGATATCCGCATTGACGAAGAAGATGGAACCTTGTCCGAACCGGTCCGTATCTCGATGCGTAATGTCTTTGGCCGCGATATACCGGATGTGGGGACACGGGCAACACTTGCCTGGTCACCATCCAGTCTGATCCTGTTTCGTTGATGGTTACAGGATTATCGGTTTTGCATGGCGTTCCTGAAAAACAGGGGAAGTAAGCGCCCTTTGGTGTCAGAAAAATGCTGCCAGCCGGGCAATGGCTTCATGACTGGCCCGGATGACCGCATCAACAGTGTTCGAACCATTGTGGGAGCCGAAAATACAGCGTTCCATATCACGGAGGGGGCTGTCCATAGGCAGGGGTTCAACGTCGAATACATCAAGCGCAGCTGAATGAACCTGTCCTGATTGCAGGGCCGCAATCAATGCCGTTTCATCAATCAATGGACCACGGGCGACGTTGATGATCCGGATACCGGGTTTGCAGGCTGCCAGGATCTCAGCATTCAGCATATGGAAGTTATGTTGGTTGAGAGCACAGGTGAAAATCAGGAAGTCAAGCGCCTCAACCCGTGCAGGCCAGACCGACCGCTCCAGGTTGGTAAAACCGGCACTGTCCTTGACCCCGGGGTCGTAGGCTATGACATTCAGCCCAAGGGCCTGCATTCGCGATACCGTATTTCGTCCGATATCGCCCAGACCTATGACGCCGGCACATTTTCCCATCAGGCTTATTCCTGCTGGCTTTGGCCAGTTGCCGGCACGTACGCCCCTGTCTATCAGGAACAATTCACGTGCCAGTCCGATGACAAAGGCTGTGGCGACATCGGCCACTTCGGCGCCGAACATCATTGGTGTATTTATGATCGGAATGCCAAAATCCTGACAGGCTTCAAAATCAACATTGTCAACTCCGATCCCCCATTTCACAGCTGCCCGCAGGCGTCCCTGCCGGGCGGTTCCGAAAACGCGGCGGGTAGCCGGGTCGTCGCCGATGATCCAGCCATCATAATCGGGCAGTATTGCGCAGAGCTCATCCTCACTGAGAACCTGAGTAACTTCAGCGCGGTGGAGACGCAGGCCGTGCTCGGCAGCGATATCGACGAACCGGTCAAACTGGCCAAGCATGGGCGGGCAGGTGACAAGGATATCTTTCATGCTGCGCTCTCCTGAATACGCAAAGAGGCAACGGCTTCGGCCAATGCCCAGTCTTCCGGAGTATCGATATCAATGGATTCCATCTTGTCCATTTCATGCAGGATTGGATTTTTCCCAATCCGGGCATCAGTTTCTGCAAAACTCTTGTGAGAAAAAATATAGAGGTTCGAGTTTTCTTCGAACCATGGTTCCAGATCCTGGGTCTGGATCAGGTTTTGTGGATCATGGTTTACTGCGCTGCCGTCAGCGCGGTAGAATCTGGTCTGTATCCTGTTTACGGCAAAGAGTGAATCGGCCGTTCCGGCAGCAATTCCCGTGTGGTAGGCATCAAGGGCAGACTTGATCGTGACTGATGACAGCATCGGGTTGGTCGTGTGGGTCATCAGATACGTTCCTGCCTCCACCGCCGCAATGTCGTCAGCAAGGATCAGGTTCATCGATACAGTATCGCCACACAGTTCGGGTTTGCGGTCGCGGATGCGTATCCGCCCGCCTTCGGTCAGGCCGTTTTCTGCCAGAATATGGCGTGCATCGGTATTGATTACGACTTCATCAATTATGTCGATGGCCAATAATGAATCGAGGATCCACCGAAAAAGGGGCTTGCCATGTAATGGGCGAAAATTTTTTCCCTTAACCCGTTGACTATTGGCCTTCATTGGAAGTAGTGCGACGCAGCGGCTTGAGCCATTCATCCTGTTCTGTTCTCCGGGATCTGTCTGGGTAGAAATATTTTTCTTTCGTTTGACGCGAAAGAATACGATGTTCATGATTTCCGGTGTAGGAACCTCTGTACTGATTCCACCGATAGCGCATCATTTCCATGCGTGAAGAAGACGTGATGCCATTACGATGAGCACTTCTCCAATCACCGATTGTGCTGTTGACGACATATCGCAATACATCGAAATGCGATAACTGAACTTCAGGCATGATTGAACGCAATGCGATGGCTTCGCGTTCAAAACGGCGCCGTACCTGCGCCCAGCTTTCCTGATGATGATGAAAGACGGGTGCTTCTGCGACATAACCGATATGGTGTCCGGCAGTAACCAGCCGCTTTGCGAGTTCCATGTCCTCTAGTCCGGTGAGGTCTTCGTCAAAGGGATGTTGTTCCCAGACTGAACGTAACAAGGCAGAATTGGCATTATTACAAAAAAATCCATCCTGCGGAATCTTCGAGGTGTTCGGGAAGTATTTGGCAAAAATCCGTCGCTCGCTGTAATTGCTGTCATCATCACCGATCTGGCGACCATAGCTGTATTTTACTTGTCCGCTGATCAGCGGCTCACATAAATTCTGTAGCCAGTCTTTTCCAGCGGGTACGCAGTGGCCCGAAATCATGACGAGTATGTCACCGGTCGAGAAAGCGCATCCCCTGTTGAGTGAGCGACCAAAGGAGAATTCTGCCTTCTCAATGGTTGTAATTCGTGCGCCATATGCTTGCGCAATTTCTACCGTTCCATCTGTCGATCCGGAATCGATCAGGACCGTTTCAATCTCTATTCCATGGGTTTCCTGCCGGGAAATCATCTGCATGAGATCGCCCAGATGCTGGGCTTCGTTGAATGTGCGGATGATGATGCTCGCTTGCATTGAGGCTATACCCTTTTAGCCATGTTAAAAGCCTATAACACCACCCATAGGAAAGTAAAATACTATACATACAGTAGGATCAGGACTCATAGCCTAATAAATGACGGTTGTTACGAGGGTGATAGCCGAGAGGACAACCTTCGGGCAACGGTCATATCGGGTTGCAACGCAGCACCAGTCCTTGAGGCGTCCGAACATGATCTCGATGCGGTTGCGGCGCTTGTCGTATTTGACCGGTTTCTTCCGCCGTTTCCGGCCAGGGATGCACGCGCGTATCCCTTTGTCTTGCAAAACCAATCGGCGTCATAGCCACGGTCCCCGAACAGCCAATCGACATCCGGCAGGCTGCTCAGCAGTGCCCGTGTCCGACGTAATCGCTGACTTGTCCGGCGGTAACGAACAGGTTGAGGCCCCGGCCCGCCTGTCGCAGATGGCGTGCAGCCTGCGTTCATGCCGCTTCTGGTGCGACCGATCAGGTGTCCACGCCCCCCTTTTTTAACGGCCATGCTGATCGCCGTTCGGTGTGCCTTCGGATAGGTTGCGTCTATCATCACGGTTTTCTCTTCATCGTGCTCAGCAGCCAGTCCCGCCGTCATCCGTGCGAGGATGCCCTTGTCACTCCACCGCTTCCAGAGGTTGTAGATGCGCGGCCCCACCGGGGCCATGGTCCCTTCAAGTGTGCGAGCCACATGCGCTCGGGGCATCGCATCACCTCAAGCCATTGCGATTAAAGAAGATAATTCCGCTCAAGACACGTCGATCACCAATGTGAGGTTTGTCGTGTGATTTCGGGAAGAAGGGCTCAAGACACGCCATCTGCGCATCTGTGAGCCAGAAAAGATCAGACATGTTCATCGCTCGGTTTTCGAACCATGAATTACGCCGCCGCACAGAAATCAATGGGGCCTGATCCTAGCTTCATAGCCTGAACAAACCGAACAAGATTTTGACAGAATAACAAGACTGTGTGGCGGCATATAAAACGGGGCACCGCCTGGATGCCCCGTTGCATGATGGTTTCCGGTGATGCTGATTACAGGTCCATCAACAGGCGTCGGGGATCTTCCAGTGCTTCCTTGACGCGGACGAGGAAGGTGACTGCGCCCTTGCCATCAACGATGCGGTGGTCATAGCTCAGTGCGAGATACATCATCGGGCGGATGACGATTTCGCCTCCAACAACCATTGGGCGGTCCTGGATCTTGTGCATGCCGAGAATGCCGGATTGTGGTGGGTTCAGGATCGGTGAGGACATCAGTGAGCCATAGACACCGCCATTCGAGATGGTGAAGGTGCCGCCCTGCATTTCGGCCATGGTCAGCTTTCCGTCGCGACCTTTTCTGCCAAGCTCACCGATTTCTCTCTCAATTGTGGCGAAGCCCTTTTGATCGGCATCCTTGACGACGGGAACGACCAGACCGGATGGGGTGCCGACGGCTACGCCCATGTTGACATAGTTCTTGTAGACAACATCAGTGCCGTCGATTTCGGCATTGACTTCGGGCACTTCATGCAAGGCATGAACACAAGCCTTTACGAAGAAGGACATGAAGCCCAGCTTGACGCCGTGTTTCTTTTCGAACTGGTCCTTGTATTCGCTGCGCAGATCCATGATCGCTTTCATGTCTGCCTCATTATAGGTGGTCAGCATGGCAGCGGTATTCTGCGCATCCTTCAGACGACGGGCGATGGTCTGGCGCAGGCGGGTCATCTTGACACGCTCTTCGCGTACCGACTGATCAGCGCTGCGCGAGGTAGCCGGGGCTGGGGCGGTTGCAGGGGCAGATGCAGTACGGGAGACGTCCTCCTTCATGACCCGCCCGTCACGGCCCGAACCCTGTATTGCGTCGCGGGCAATGCCGGCCTCGGCCATGGCCTTCTTTGCGGAAGGTGCGTCTTCGACATCCTTGCCGCCTGCCGTTGCCGTTACCGAAGCAGCCGCAGGTGCCGTTGTTGCAGTCGGGGCCGAGGCCGCAGTACCGGCTGCGCCTTCGGTGATCACCGCAAGCCGTGCCTTTGCATCAACGGTTGCTCCCTCAGCGGCAATGATTTCAGCCAGAACGCCGGCAACCGGGGCCGGGACCTCAACCGAAACCTTGTCGGTTTCCAGCTCACACAGCATTTCGTCCTGCGCGACGGCATCGCCAACCTTCTTGAACCAGGTTGCGACGGTTGCCTCGGTTACTGATTCACCAAGGGTGGGCACCATCACGTCAACAGCTTTACCGCTCATGTTCTTTTGTCCTTCCTGAGCATTCGGGGCCGGTACCTTGGCGGGCTGGGCCTTGGGGCTATCCCCGGTCTTGTTATTGTCAGTGGCGGGGGCTGTCACGCCCTTACCGGATTCGTCAATCTGCGCGAGCAGGGCGTTCGGGCCGATGGTTTCACCTTCGGCGGCGACGATTTCGGCCAGCATGCCGGCAACCGGGGCCGGAACTTCGACGGTAACCTTGTCGGTTTCCAGTTCGCACAGCATTTCATCCACGGCGACGGCTTCACCCGGCTTTTTAAACCAGGTTGCGACCGTCGCTTCTGTTACGGATTCGCCTAGGGCGGGTACGCGGACTTCGGTGGTCATTTCTTACCCCTCAATAGTCAGCGCATCGTTCATGAGCGCTTCCTGTTCGGCCTTATGGCGCGAGGCCAGACCCGTTGCGACCGAAGCAGCGGCTGCGCGACCGGCATAACGTGCACGCCGGGCTTTGCCACCAACCTTCTCAAGTACCCATTCCAGATTGGGTTCGACAAAGGTCCAGGCCCCCTGATTCTTGGGTTCTTCCTGGCTCCAGACGAGATCGGCATTTCTGAACCGTCCAAGTTCCTTGATCAGCGATTGTTGCGGGAACGGATAGAACTGTTCCAGACGCATCAGGTAGATGTCATTGATCCCGCGTTCATCGCGTTCCTTCAGCAAATCATAATAGACCTTTCCGGAGCACAGGACGACACGTCTTATCTTGTCATCCTTGACCAGCTTGGTGTCGGAATTACCGCGTTCGGCGTCATCATGAAGTACACGATGGAAGGTTGATCCGGTCTGGAATTCTTCTGCGGTACTGACAGCCATAGGATGACGCAGAAGCGATTTCGGTGTCATGATGGCCAGAGGCTTCCGGAAGCTGCGGTGAAGCTGGCGGCGCAGGATGTGGAAATAGTTCGCCGGTGTCGTGCAGTTGGCGACAATCCAGTTATCCTCAGCACACATCTGTAGGAAACGCTCAAGCCGGGCAGAGCTGTGTTCCGGACCCTGACCCTCGAAACCATGGGGCAGCAACATGACCAGCCCCGACATGCGCAGCCACTTCTTTTCACCCGAAGAAATGAACTGGTCGAACATGATCTGGGCACCGTTGGCAAAGTCGCCAAACTGCGCTTCCCACAGCGTCAGAGCATTGGGTTCGGCCAATGAATAACCGTATTCAAAGCCCAGAACGGCATATTCCGAAAGCATGGAATCATGCACCTCGTAGCGGGCCTGTCCTTCGCGGATGCTGTTCAAGGGGTAATAGCGCTGTTCGGTCATCTGGTCGATGAAGGCCGAGTGGCGGTGGCTGAAGGTGCCGCGGGTCGAATCCTGTCCGGTCAGGCGAACCGGGTGGCCTTCCAGCAGCAGTGATCCGAAGGCCAGTGCTTCGCCCGTGGCCCAGTCGAAGCCCCTGCCGGATTCGAACATGGCCTTCTTGGCTTCGACCAGGCGACTGACCGTTTTGTGCAGGCTGATATCGGCAGGCGGGGTGGTCAGTGCCTTGCCGATTGCGGCCATGTTGTCAGCCGGAATGCCGGTATCACCGGACGAATATTCGGCACCTTCCTTTTCCAGACCGGTCCATTTTCCATCAAGCCAGTCAGCCTTGTTGGGTTTGAAGTTCTTGCCGATGTCGAATTCTTCATTCAGATGCGCCTGGAAGGCGGCCTTCATGTCTTCTATTTCACCTTCCGGGATCAGGCCGTCACGGACCAGACGTTCCGTATAGAGCTGAAGCGTAGTCTTGTGGGTCTTGATCTGCTTGTACATCAGCGGATTGGTGAACATCGGCTCATCGCCTTCGTTATGACCGAAGCGGCGGTAGCAGATGATGTCGATCACGACATCCTTGTGGAATTTCTGACGGAACTCCGTTGCAACCTTGGCGGCGTGCACCACGGCTTCCGGATCGTCCCCGTTGACATGGAAGATCGGTGCTTCGACCATCAGCGCGATATCGGTCGGATAAGGCGAGGTACGGCTGAAATGAGGTGCGGTGGTAAAGCCGATCTGGTTATTCACGACGATATGGATCGTGCCGCCGGTCCGGTGACCACGGATGCCTGACAATTGCAGGCATTCAGCCACGATTCCCTGGCCTGCAAAGGCAGCATCTCCATGCAACAGGATCGGCAGGACACCGGTGCGGTTACCCCGGTCGCCTATCTGATCACTCTTGGCTCTCGCCTTGCCCAGAACAACCGGGTTCACGGCCTCAAGGTGAGAGGGGTTCGCCGTCAGAGACAGGTGCACGGTGTTCTCGTCGAAGGTACGGTCCGAGGAGGCTCCGAGGTGATATTTCACATCGCCCGAACCGTCGACATCTTCGGGCTTGTAGCTGCCGCCCTGAAATTCATGGAAAATGGCGCGAAATGGCTTGCTCATGACATTGGCCAGAACCGACAGACGCCCACGGTGGGGCATGCCGATGACAACTTCCTTGACCCCCAATGCGCCACCGCGCTTGATGATCTGTTCCATTGCCGGGATCAGCGATTCACCGCCATCAAGGCCGAACCGCTTGGTGCCCATATATTTCACATGAAGAAACTTCTCGAAACCTTCGGCTTCGACCAGCTTGTTGAGAATGGCACGGCGACCGTTCTGGGTGAATTCGATTTCCTTACCGTATCCCTCGATCCGCTCCTTGAGCCATGCGGCTTCCTCGGGGTTTGAGATATGCATGTATTGCAGCGCGAAGGTTCCGCAATAGGTCCGCTTCATTAGTTCGACGATCTGGCGGATCGTGGCAACCTCAAGGCCCAGGACGTTGTCGATGAAAATTGGCCGGTCCAGATCGGCTTCGGTAAAGCCATAGGTTGCGGGCAACAACTCACCATGATCGGGCACCTCGCGCAGCCCAAGCGGATCAAGCTGGGCGTGCAGGTGGCCGCGGATACGGAAGGCGCGGATCAGCATCAGCGCACGGATCGAATCCAGTACGGCCTGCCGCATCGCCGCAGGAGAGATGTCCTTGCCCTTTTCCTCTGCCTTGGTTGCAATCCTCTTCATTGCGGCATCTGTTTCGGTTTTTGACGGCATCGGCCATTCACCGGTCAGCGCGGCGATGTTCTCTCCGCCGGGTGCCGGTGGCCAGTCACTGCGTTTCCAGCTTGGTCCGGCAGCCTCGGCCACGGCTTCAGCTGTGCTGTCGCCAAGGGCAGCGAAATACTGGTCCCATACCGCATCGACTGCCTTCGGATCGCGTGCCCATTGGCCGTAAAGCTGTTCGATATAGGTCGCGTTATGGCCCTGCAGGAAAGAGAAGTTGTGAAAATCTTGGTTCTTGGGGTAGTCGTTCATGATTGAACCTCGGAAGGGTTGGGTCCGTATATGTCGGGGTTGGGTTGAGAGGGTATGGCCATCTGATATCCTGCCTGTGAAGACAGGTTCTGCCTGTGCAGGGCCTTGGCTGCGGGTTTCATCGGAACACCTTGCCAGACGGGACCTCTTGCATGGTCAGGGGAGAGGGCATGCTGTTCGTTCATTTCGGTCTCACACACAGAAGATGTCGATCATGCGGGTTCCGGGATCGTCCTGAGGGGCGGACATTACCGCGTATTCGATACGTGATACGTGACGGCTTTCCAGCCTGCAAAGCGCGGCGGCTGCGCGGGTGTCAGCGCCAGCCGGTGCCGATGCGGGATGATAGATCAGCCGCCAGCCGAATTCCCGGCGTGAAACCGTCCGAACGGCCTCGGGTGGCAATTCGGTCGCGCGGGGCAGGTTGGTACGGGCAGGGACGCCTCCACGCAGAAGTTCTTCGGTATTGCGGGTTCCGCAGGCACTCAGGCTTAGCACCGTTGCCGTGATCAGGGCGGAAGGTGTTGCTATCCGCCGCCCTGCAAAGACAGGGCCGGTATGTAATCTGGCAAGGCTGGCATCCATCATGTCCACCTGGCTACTGGTTAAGCCGCACCCCATGGTCGGGCCGGGATGCGGCATTGTCAAATACTCAGCCCTTGATTGCTTTCAGGACTGCTTCACCCAGACCTGCAGGGCTGTCGGCAACAATGATGCCGGCCGATTTCATGGCTTCGATCTTGCTTTCCGCGTCACCCTTGCCTCCCGAGACGATAGCACCGGCATGGCCCATGCGCCGGCCCGGAGGTGCTGTGCGGCCGGCAATAAAGCCGGCTGTCGGCTTCCATTTGCCCTTCTTCTTTTGCTCGGCCAGGAATTCGGCTGCTTCTTCTTCGGCGGAGCCACCGATTTCACCAATCATGATAATGGATTCGGTTTCCGGATCGTCGAGGAACATGCGCAGCACATCGACATGCTCCATTCCCTTGATCGGATCACCGCCGATGCCCACGGCCGAGGACTGGCCCAGACCTACATCAGAGGTCTGTTTGACGGCTTCATAAGTCAGGGTGCCGGAACGCGACACAACACCAACTGAGCCGCGTCGGAAGATCGAACCCGGCATGATGCCGATCTTGCATTCGTCGGGCGTCATGATGCCAGGGCAGTTCGGCCCGATCAGGATCGACTTGCTGTCCAGCAGCGCCCGCTTGACGCGCATCATGTCCAGAACCGGGATGCCTTCGGTGATGGCCACGATCAGCGGGATCTCGGCGTCGATGGCCTCAAGGATTGAATCGGCGGCAAAGGGCGGCGGCACATAGATCGCCGTTGCATTGGCCCCGGTTTTCGCCACGGCCTCATGGACCGAATTGAAGACCGGCAGGTCCAGATGTTCGGCCCCGCCCTTGCCAGGTGTCACGCCGCCGACAACCTGCGTGCCATAAGCGATCGCCTGTTCGGTGTGGAACGTCCCCTGAGAGCCGGTGATGCCTTGGGTGATGACTTTAGTGTTCTTGTCTACGAGAATGGCCATCTAGCCCCTCCGTTTCGTTAAACTGTTCTGACCGGCGGCTTTCTGCGCCTGATCGGTTTTGCATTCGGGGCCGGACCGAACTCGGGTTCAGTCCCGGCCATTCTTCTTCAATCAATCGGTTCGGCGGATCGCGACATCCCAGACTCCTATACCAGCGCGGTTCACGCCGAAGCTCAGGCTGCCCATATATTTACTGTCAGTGAAATACAGCCCGCCATGCCAAGCGGGCCCTGTGCCTGCCACCAGGATCTTGCTGAACACCTGTCCCTGAAACGGGCGGAGGCCCGGATCAAGCTGCGCCAGAATATCCTGTGTTACCGGAATGACACTATTTTCATAGACCATCGGAACGCCGACGGTGACTGCCTCGCATTTGGCGCCGCGCACCCGGACCACGACATAGAGATCATCATCGCCCGGTGGATAAGCGTCAGTACCCGCCGATGGGCCGGTATATGTCCGGCGGAATGCTCTCCAATCATCCTCGGCGCGGTCTATAGGATCAACTTCGCCGAATTCGTTCTTCTGAACTACAAGCCCGCGCCGGGCGGCGGCGGCATCCTTGTCTTCCTTGCCCGAGGACACTGCGTAGCAGTAGCTTATTCCCGTCACGACAGGGCCGTCAGAGGCGAACAGGATGCTCTTGACGTCCTGTGCCATGACAGGTCCGGCAGTGGATGCCAAGGCAACCACGAGAGCAGAGACAAGATGCCGTGTCGCGCGCATCACCCCTTGACCGCCCTGACGATCTTCTCGGCGCCGTCCTTCAGGTCGTCGGCGGCGATCACATCCAGACCGGATTCGTTGATGATCCGCTTGCCTTCCTCAACATTGGTGCCCTCAAGGCGCACGACCAGCGGGACTTTTAGGCCGACCTCTTTCACTGCTGCGACGATGCCCTCGGCGATGATGTCGCAGCGCATGATACAGCCGAAAATATTGACGAGGATGCCTTTGACGTTCTGATCAGAGGTAATGATCTTGAAGGCTTCGGTTACCTTTTCCTTGGTGGCTCCGCCGCCGACATCAAGAAAGTTTGCCGGTTCTGCACCATACAGCTTGATGATGTCCATCGTGGCCATGGCCAGACCCGCACCATTGACCATGCAGCCGATCTCACCATCCAGTGCGATATAGTTCAGGTCGTACTTCGAGGCTTCGAGTTCCTTCGGATCTTCCTCGGTCTCGTCGCGCAGGGCGAAGACGTCGCCATGACGATACAGCGCGTTATTGTCGAAGCCCATCTTGGCGTCGAGCGCTTTCAGGTTGCCTTCGGTGGTAACGATCAGCGGGTTGATTTCCAGCATCTCCATGTCCTTGTCCAGGAACAGGCGATAGAGGTCTTTCACCAGCTTGACGCATTGCTTGACCTGTTGACCCGAAAGGCCAAGGGCAAAGGCCACGCGGCGGCCGTGGAAATCTGACAGGCCGGATGCCGGATCGACGCTGAAGGATACGATTTTTTCCGGGGTTGATGCAGCGACTTCTTCAATATCCATGCCGCCTTCGGTCGAGGCAACGAAGCTGACGCGTGAGGAACCGCGATCAACCAGCAGGGCCAGGTACAGCTCGGTCTCGATATCCGAACCGTCTTCGATATAGATGCGGTTGACCTGTTTTCCGGCCGGACCGGTCTGGTGCGTGACCAGCGTGCGGCCCAGCATCTGGCGGGTCATCTCTTCAGCTTCCGAGGTTGATTTGGCCAGACGCACACCGCCCTTTTCGCCGGCTTCGGTTTCCCTGAACTTGCCCTTACCCCGGCCACCGGCATGGATCTGGGCCTTCACGACCCAGAGCGGGCCGTCAAGTTCGCCGGCAGCTGCCTTGGCGTCTTCGGCGCGGGTGACGATACGGCCATCGCTGACCGGAACACCATAGTCGCGCAGGAGCGACTTGGCCTGATATTCGTGGATGTTCATGGCAAGCCTCGCTTTGATACGGTTTGCCAGTCTTTCTGGCACATCCATTGGTATGGATGAACTGTTTTCGACGTTCCGTACCGTGAAAATATGAAAAACTGCCAATTGTGATCACGCGCATAAATCATGTGATCACAAAATGTGCAAATCCCCGATGTGATGGGGCAGCCGATGTTCAGGCTGACCTGTCAACAGATTGCTTATGGCCGGGATCAGGTCAGGTCAAAATGAAAACGGCGTGCCTGGCACGCCGTTTTCCTATTGTGGTGATGATGAGGGATCAGGTCAGTGACGGATCGATTCCCTTGCAGGCCTCGACCAGCCCCTTTACGGCATCGACCGACTTGTCGAACATGGTCTGTTCGTCCTTGTTCAGCTTGATGTCGATGACCTTTTCGATCCCGGCAGCACCGATTATCGTCGGGACACCGACATACAACCCCTTGAGGCTGTAGGCATCGTCAACATGGGCGGCGCAGGGCAGAACGCGCTTCTGGTCTTTGAGGTAGGATTCCGCCATCTCGATTGCCGATGTTGCAGGGGCATAGAAGGCGGAACCGGTTTTTAGCAGGCCGACGATTTCAGCCCCGCCATCACGGGTCCGCTGGACGATTTCATCCAGTTTTTCCTGAGTGGTCCAGCCCATTTTCACCAGATCCGGCAACGGGATGCCGGCAACGGTCGAGTAGCGTGCCAGCGGAACCATCGTATCGCCATGGCCACCCAGAACGAAAGCCGTGACATCACGCATCGAGACGCCGAATTCCAGGCTGAGGAAATGACGGAACCGGGCCGAGTCCAATACACCGGCCATGCCGCAAACCTTTTCGGCAGGCAGTCCGCTGAACTTTTGCAGGGCCCAGACCATTGCATCCAGCGGGTTGGTTATGCAGATAACGAATGCGTTCGGAGCATGGGCCTTGATGCCCTCGCCAACCGATTTCATGACCTTGAGGTTGATGCCCAGCAGGTCATCGCGCGACATGCCCGGCTTGCGCGGAACACCGGCAGTTACGATGCAGACATCGGCACCTGCAATATCCGCGTAATCGGTGGTTCCCTTGAGCCTGGCATCAAAGCCTTCGGACGGGCCGGATTCGGCTATATCGAGTGCCTTGCCATGTGGTGTGCCTTCGGCGATGTCGAACAAAACGACATCCCCCAGTTCCTTCATTGCAGCCAGATGAGCGAGCGTGCCGCCGATCTGACCGGCACCGATCAGTGCAATTTTGGGACGAGCCATGTTTTCCTCCGGGAAATGGTCAAATGGTCGTGGCATGGGTTAGTCGCTTGCCGTATCGCTTTCAAGGCAGGATTCGCGCAGGAGTGGGGAACGTCGTGGAGTTATCGCAAACATCCTGGATTCTGGCTATGATGGCCGCACTGGCCGTTGGCATGGCCAAGGGCGGGTTCAGCATGGTTGGCATGATTTCCGTGCCGCTGATGTCATTGACCATGTCGCCGGTTATGGCGGCAGGTATCTTGCTGCCGGTCTATATTGTGTCTGATATCGGCGGGTTGATTGCCTTTCGTCGCAGTTTTGACCGGCGTGTTCTGGCGACCTTGCTGCCGGGGGCAGTGACGGGAATCGGGTTGGGCTGGGCAACCGCGCATCTGGTCGATGAAATGGCCGTGATGCTGATTGTCGGCGTGATTGGTGCGATTTTTGCCCTGAATGCATTGGTCAGACCGCAGATTCGTGGCGGGCGGGGGCCTCGTTGGGGGGCGGGCAGCTTCTGGGGTGGACTTGCCGGCTATACCAGCTTTGTCAGCCACTCGGGGGCTCCGCCATTTCAGATCTATGTGCAGCCCATGTTGCTGCCCAGCCAATCCTATGCCGGGACCACCACTGTTTTCTTTGCCATTGTCAACGCCGTGAAGCTGATTCCCTATGGTTTTCTGGGGCAGCTGAACTCTGCCAATCTGCGTGTCTCGGCTGTTCTTTTCCTGCCTGCGGTCATTGGGGTGCTGTTGGGGCTGAAGCTGTTGCAGGTCATTCCACAAACGGTCTTTTATAAGTTCATTACATGGGCTCTCCTGATTGTTTCCGCGCGGTTGATCTGGATCGGCTGGTTGGCGCTGTGAGTACAAGGATCCTGCGGCTGATTGCCGCGCAGGGTATTTGGTGTCAGAAGAGAGCATGATCCAGCCCGGAGGTGCCAGATGCTGATCCTGATACTTGGTCTTGCCTTATGGTGGGGGGCGCATCTTTTCACGCGCATCATGCCGGAACTGCGTGCACGCTTTGGGGATGCAGGCAGGGGTGGTGTTGCAGCCGTCATAATCCTGTCGGTATTACTGATGATCTGGGGGTATCGTGCTGCACCAGTTGGCACTGTCTGGTGGGGACCTTCGGCCATGCTGAAAGGGATCAATAACCTGCTGGTCCTGATCTCTTTCTATCTTTTTGCGGCTTCCGGCATGAAGACCCGACTGGCAAACCGTCTGGAACACCCGATGCTGAGCGGTTTTACCCTGTGGGCCTTTGCACATCTGCTGGTCAATGGTGACCTGCCTTCACTGGTGCTGTTCGGGGGGCTGATGGTCTGGGCACTGGTGGAGGTGGTTGTCATCGGGCGAACCGGATCTGACCAGCAGACGCAGGCCGGGGATGTTCTTCTATACAGGGATGGGCTGGCCTTTATCGCGGCCCTGATTGTCTATGGTGTGGCCGGGATGATCCATTCTTGGCTGGGCTATAACCCGTTCGGGGGTTGACATGACAAGTATCTACCGTTTCCTGACTGAGGATGACACATCTGCTTTCTGTCACAAGGTCAGTGCGGCACTGGCGGCGGGGTGGTCGTTGCATGGTGTTCCGGTGATGGCTTTTGATTCGGCCTGCGGAGTTATGCGTTGCGGGCAGGCCGTGACCAAAGAAATAGAAAGCGATTATGATCCTGTCATGAAGCTGGGACAGTTATGAATACGGATATTTGATGGTTCATGAAATCCTGGCCAAGTTCGGGAAAGGTATATTGTGGAAATGTGATCGCGGCACCCCGACATTCGGTGAGTATAGTTAGGGTCGGGGCGGAACCATACGATATTTCACATGATCAGATGGTGATGTTGACCTCATTGGGCCGTACTTTGCCAATTTTCGGGATTGCCTGGCCTATTGTGATCACAGTTAATCAAACTGTGATCACAAATATGGAAAATAGGCTAAAAACGCTGCGACACTGGACAAGTACCCGTGACAGAGGTGAAAAATGTCGTATGAGAAGCCAAACCAGCCAGCCCACGCGCCAGCTGCTGCCGTGGGCCCGCAACTGATCGAAGGGGGACGACATGGCTGATGTGAACCGGGGCAACCGGCCGCTTTCGCCGCATTTGCAGGTATATCGGCTGCCTTTGGCCGCAATCACCTCAATCGTGAATCGTGTGACCGGGCATGCAATGGTGGCTGGACTTGTCCTGCTGGCCTTCTGGATTTTGGGCGCTGCCGTGGGTGGTGGCCTTTGGTCCTGCGCTGACTGGCTGACCCGCAGCTGGTTCGGCTTCCTTGTCCTGCTGGGTTCGGCCTGGGCATTGTGGTATCACTTCTTGGCAGGGATCCGGCATTTCTGCTTTGATGCCGGTCTGGGGCTGGATATCGAAACCGCGCATAAGTCCAGCATCGCCATCATCGCCGGCTCGGTCGTCCTGACCTTGCTGAGCCTTCTTATCTATTGCATCTGAGGGGGAGGAAGCCATGCGTTACATTACCCCGCGCAAAGCAGCGATCGGCATGGGTGCATCCCATACCGGCACTGAACATCACTGGTGGATGACCGTCAGTGCGGTTGCACTGGCTGTTTTGACACCATCTTTCCTGATGGTGATCGGAACCGCGCTTGGCCTGCCTGAGCGTACCGATATCATTGCCTATTTCAGCCGCCCCTATCCGGCCATTGTAGTCGCCGCTTTTATGACGCTTGGAATGATGCATTTCATCCGGGGAACGCGGATCATGATCGACGACTATCTTGATCACACCGCCCGCAAGGTCGCACTGATCGTTTCCGCGATCTTCGGCTGGGCCGTGATCGCCACCACTCTTTTCGCTCTGGCGCGTGTCATGCTCGCCACAGCTCAGGTCTGAGGTCCCCATGTCTACATATGAATACCAGACACATGATTACGACGTGGTTGTGGTGGGTGCCGGTGGTGCGGGTCTGCGTGCCACACTGGGCATGGCTGAGCAGGGGCTGCGCACAGCCTGTGTGACCAAGGTCTTCCCGACCCGTTCACATACTGTTGCAGCACAAGGCGGTATTGCCGCCAGTCTGTCGAATATGGGGCCCGACAACTGGCAGTGGCATATGTATGACACGGTCAAAGGCAGTGACTGGCTGGGGGATACTGATGCGATGGAATATCTCGCACGGGAGGCTCCCAAGGCCGTTTACGAACTTGAACACTATGGTGTGCCTTTCAGTCGTACCGAGGAAGGCAAAATCTATCAGCGTCCCTTCGGGGGGCACACCACCGAATTCGGTGAAGGCCCGCCCGTGCAGCGAACCTGCGCTGCTGCCGACCGTACCGGGCACGCCATTCTGCATACGCTTTATGGTCAGTCACTGAAGAACAATGCAGAATTTTTCATCGAATATTTTGCTCTTGACCTGATCATTACCGATGGCAAGTGCACCGGGGTTGTCTGCTGGAAGCTGGATGATGGCACCATGCATGTCTTTAATGCCAAGATGGTTGTTCTGGCCACTGGTGGTTATGGCCGTGCCTATTTCAGTGCAACTTCGGCACATACCTGTACCGGTGATGGCGGTGGGATGGTTGCCCGTGCGGGCCTGCCCCTTCAGGATATGGAATTCGTGCAGTTCCACCCGACCGGTATCTATGGATCGGGTTGCCTGATTACCGAAGGTGCCCGTGGTGAGGGTGGCTATCTGACCAATTCGGAAGGTGAGCGTTTCATGGAACGCTATGCCCCGACCTACAAGGATCTGGCATCGCGCGATGTGGTTTCGCGCTGCATGACGCTGGAAATCCGTGAAGGCCGCGGTGTAGGTGATGAAAAGGATCACATCTTTCTGAACCTGATGCACCTGCCACCGGAAACCCTGGCGGAACGCCTGCCGGGGATCTCTGAATCGGCTAAGATCTTTGCCGGTGTGGATGTGACACGTGCACCGATTCCGGTTCTGCCGACAGTTCACTATAACATGGGCGGTATCCCAACCAATTACTGGGGCGAGGTTCTTAATCCGACCGAAGCAGAACCTGATGCAGTCTTCCCCGGCCTGATGGCCGTGGGTGAGGCCGGCTGTGCCTCGGTCCATGGGGCAAACCGTCTGGGATCGAATTCGCTGATTGACCTTGTAGTCTTCGGGCGGGCCGCCGCGATTTGCGCGGGCGAGGTCGTTGACCGGGTCGCACCGATTCCGGTGACCAATACCGGGGCAGTGGACAAGATCCTTGATCGCTTTAACCGTATCCGCAATGCTGATGGCGGCACGCCTACGGCACAGCTTCGTGGTGAAATGCAGCGGACCATGCAGCGGGATGCTGCGGTTTTCCGGACCGACAAGACCCTGGCCGAAGGTGTTGAGGCCATGAAGGAGATTGCGGCAAAGCTGGACGATCTGCATGTTACCGATCGGGGGTTGGTCTGGAACACCGATCTGATGGAAACGCTGGAACTGACGAATCTGATGCCGAATGCCATGGCAACCATTGTCGCGGCCGAGGCACGTAAGGAATCGCGTGGTGCCCACGCTCATGAGGACTATCCGGATCGTGATGATGGAAACTGGCGTAAACACAGTCTTTCATGGGTAGATGGTAATGTTGTGAAGCTTGCATATCGTCCTGTTCACCTTGAACCGCTGACGAATGAAGCCGAAGGTGGTATCAATCTGAAGAAGATTGCACCAAAGAAGAGGGTTTATTGATGCGTCTGATCCTGTCTCTTGGCGTTGTGTCGCTGGCTCTGGCCGGTTGCGTAGCCCCACCGAACCAACCGGCTCCGCAGGTTGTCAATCCGCCACCTGTCGCGCCAACACAGCCAGCAAATACGCTGGACAGTTCGACTCGTGCCGTGGCGCGTGATGTCGTTAATCGTGAAATGGCCAAGCGCTTGCCGGGTCGTAATGTCGCACCCTATACGGATTGCGTACTTAACAATGCCTCAATGGCGGAACTGTCCGATATTGCGGCACGTGGTGTCAGCGATACGGCATCTGCGGCGTCTTCGGTTGCTGTGATCGTCAAGCGTCCGACGGCAACTCAGTGCATTGCCAAGGTTGCGGCGGTCGCCTGATGCGTCTTGCGGCACCATTTGCCCTGCTGACGGGTTCGCTGGCTCTTGTTGCCTGCGGACCCATTCCTTTGGCGGATGCAGAGCGGGTCTGTTTGGAAGACGCTGATGCAGCGACCGGACCAAAGGGCAGGGTGGGTGTTGGCGTGGCAAGTTCGGGCGACGGATTCTATCCGGCCGGAAGGTTCGAGGTTTCGGTATCCTCCGATTATATCAGAGGCCGTGATCCGGCAGAAGTCTTTGCCGCCTGTGTGCAGCGCCGTTCCGGACAGCCGCCTTCACGTCCGCTTTATGACCAGCCCGGCTGGGCCGGGAAATAGGACGGATGATGATGTTAGATCATCATCCTGCCCCGGCATTGAGGCTTAAGCCCCGTAATGCGGTATGGGGCAAAGTTCTGAAATGCGGTGGCTATGGCCGCATTGTTTCGATTTCTCCGGCCTTGTGCCGGTTTCTATTTGACGCCTTCCAGGTCCGCATGACCCAGAAGAAAGGAGCCTGATATGGTCGAGTTCACTCTGCCCAAGAATAGCCAGATCCGGGTTGGCAAGACCTGGCCCAAGCCTGAGGGCGCGACCAATCTGCGTAAGTTTAAGATTTATCGTTGGGATCCCGACACAGGTGAGAACCCGCGCGTTGATACCTATTTTGTCGATACGGACAAATGTGGCCCGATGGTTCTGGACGCGTTGATCAAGATCAAGTCGGAAATCGACCCGACTCTGTCTTTCCGTCGTTCCTGTCGCGAAGGGATTTGCGGGTCCTGCGCAATGAATATTGATGGCGGCAACCATCTGGCCTGTATCTATGGTATGGATGAAATCGGAGGTGACGTGAACATCTATCCGTTACCACATATGCCGGTGGTTAAGGACCTGATCCCCGACCTGACGCATTTCTATGCCCAGCACGCCAGCATCAATCCATATCTGGTCACCAAGTCACCTACTCCTGCAAAAGAATGGAAACAATCCATCGAGGATCGCAAGAAGCTGGATGGGCTGTATGAATGTATCATGTGTGCGTCTTGTTCAACCTCATGCCCGAGTTACTGGTGGAACGGTGATAAATATCTGGGACCGGCAACGCTTCTGGCGGCGTATCGCTGGATCATCGACTCACGTGATGAAGCGACACCGGAACGGCTTGATCAGCTGGAGGATCCGTTCAAGCTGTATCGCTGCCACACGATCATGAACTGTACTAATACCTGCCCGAAAGGGTTGAACCCGGCAAAGGCAATTGCCGAGATTAAGCATATGATGGTTGATCGCATCGTCTGAGCCGATTTGCCGCACTGCTTACGCCGCGTTGCAGCTGGAATATGCTGTGTTGCGGCGTTATATTTTCTACGGGAGGAACCATGATATGAAGGTTCAACCATGATGATTGTCGAAAAGAATACCTCATCCCCCAGTGATGCAGAGGCTGCGCGGGAAGTTCTTGAGCAGATGTATGCCTATTACGAATATGAGCCGCTTCCGGTTGATGTGCCATTGGCTGAGGCAGCCTGATATTCCATCCAGTTCCCGCGTCCGGACTGGCTATCTTATTCACCAGTTGGGGTGGGGTCCTGTTTCAGGGCATCTTCCAGAAACCGCTCGAAATCATCCAGATCAAGGGGATTGAACTGGCCGAACCCCTGCATCCAGATCGAAGCGAGGCCCAGGCCCCCGGGATCAATCTGGCACCAGGTAATGCGGCCGCGCTTTTCCTGCCGGATCAGTCCGGCACCTGCCAGGACAACAAGATGTTTGGATATGGCAGCCAGACTGATGGTAAAAGGTGCAGCAACATCACTGACCGCCATATCGTCTTCCAACAACATACCCAGAATACGCCGCCGTGTCGGATCGGCAAGGGCGGAGAAGATCTGATCCAGCTTTTGTTCAGGGTCTGTCATCTGGTTCAGGGCCGTAATGCTCAACTGTATGGTTGAATTATGGGGTAGGGTGATTATCAGTGCAACTGTATCCGGTAGTTATCTTTGTAAATTAAAACCGTATAGTTACAATGTGTTGTGCGGGTCCCCCTTCTGCTTGACTTGGGCCGTTCAGCCCCCTATCACCGCCCGGAAGGTAACAGGGGTGTGAAACTTGCCCGACCGTGATCATGGTGTGCCCGATCCCAACAGGCTCAGGCGGCTGGAAGAACGGCTGGCGCAGGTAAAGGCACCAAAGGTGCCCTCAAAGGCGGCGGTCACGCTGAACCATGCCGATACGGCCTGGCGCATGGTGATCGAACTGGTGACGGGACTCGGGATCGGGTTCGGCATTGGTTTCGGACTGGACAAGCTTTTCGGCACGACGCCGGTTTTTCTTGTTCTGTTCCTGCTGGCGGGGTTGGCGGCGGGCATCAAGGTGATGCTGGGAACCGCTGAGGAAATGCAGCGCAAGGCTGCGCAGAACATGCAGGATAACCTGCCGCAGACGAGGGGTGATGTAAGTGACGACTGAAGCAGAAGCCGGAACTGATCTTGAATTCCACCCGATGCAGCAGTTCGAGGTGACACCGCTGTTCGGTGATGGCCCGATCCACTGGTATACCCCGACCAATGCCACGCTGTGGTTTGGCCTGACCCTGCTGGCTGCCATCGCGCTTCTGGTATTCGGGACCCGTGGTCGTGCGGTCATTCCGAACCGCGTTCAGTCTGTGGCCGAAATGACCTATGGCATGGTCCACAAGATGCTGGAAGATATCTGTGGCAAAGAAGGGTTGAAATACTTCCCTTATGTCATGACGCTGTTCTGTTTCATTCTGTTTTCGAACTTTCTTGGTCTGTTGCCGAAAAGTTTTTCGACCACGTCACACATCGCCGTGACTGCGGTTCTGGCGCTAATGGTATTCGTGGGCGTCACCGTACTGGGCTTTGTCAAGAACGGAGCACATTTCTTGGAATTGTTCTGGGTCAAGTCGGCACCGCTGGCACTGCGTCCGGTTCTTGCCATGATCGAACTGATCTCCTATTTCGTACGCCCGGTCAGCCATTCCATCCGACTGGCGGGTAACGTCATGGCCGGCCATGCCGTGATCAAGGTATTTGCGGCATTCGGTGCCGTTGCCCTGATTTCGCCGCTGGCAATAGGTGCGATCACCGCTGTTTATGGGCTTGAGGTGCTTGTGGCACTGATTCAGGCCTATGTTTTCACAATTCTGACCTGCGTTTATCTGAAGGACGCATTGCATCCGTCACACTGACGGGCGGGGTCAGACGAATAACCAACCATTCCATAGCCTCAAGGAGCAAGAAACATGGAACAACTGGGTCAGTATCTGGGTGCGGGTCTCGCTTGCATTGGTATGGCGGGTGCCGCCATCGGTGTGGGTAATGTCGCTGGTAACTACTTGTCCGGCGCTCTGCGCAACCCTTCGGCTGCCGCTTCGCAGACCGCCACGCTGTTCATCGGCATGGCCTTTGCCGAGGCCTTAGGCATCTTTTCGTTCCTGGTCGCACTGCTGCTGCTGTTCGCAGTCTGATCCCCTGCCATCCTTGCGGTTGGGTGGGGGCCTGATCCCCACCTGATTGTAACTTGAACGGCCAGAGGTAGGACATGTTCAGCCTATTGGAACAAACGACCATTACGGTCGTCGAAATTGAAACAACCACCACGACGGTTGTCGGTGCGGATGCCACCCATGGTGCTTCTGTTGCCGCTGGCCATGGTGCTGATGCAGCTGCTACCCCCGGAATGCCGCAGCTGAACCCGGAATATTTTGGAAACCTGATCTTCTGGCTTCTGGTGACACTGGCAGTCCTCTATTGGGTACTGTCAAAAGTCGCGCTGCCGCGGATCGGTGCAGTCCTCTCGGATCGTCAGGGCGTCATCACCGGTGACCTGATGCAGGCTGAGGAATTCAAGAAGAAAGCCAAGGACGCCGAAGCTGCCTATGACAAGGCGCTTGTCGATGCGCGGACCGAAGCGAACAAGATCATTGCTGCACAGAAGGCTGATATCCAGAAGGAACTGGATGCGGCTGTGACGAAGGCTGATGCCGATATTGCCGCCCGTACGGCAGAATCGGAAAAACGCATTGGTGTTATCCGCGAATCTGCTGTTGCGGATGCTCGCACGGTGGCACGTGATATCACGGCTGAGCTGATCCGTGCCTTTGGTGGAAAGGCCGATGACAATGCAGCCATCGACGCCGCTATTGATGTACGGCTGAAAGGGACTTCATGATGAAAAAAAATGTCATCCTGCTGTCCCTGTCGGCAAGCCCAGCCATGGCTGCTTCGGGTCCGTTCTTCAGTCTGAGGAATACGGATTTTATCGTCACACTGGCTTTCTTGCTGTTTGTAGGCATTCTTGTCTTCTTCAAGGTGCCACAGATCGTTGGTGGCCTGCTGGATAAGCGTGCTGAGGGGATTCGTGCCGATCTGGAAGAGGCCCGTCGTCTGCGCGAAGAGGCACAGGAGGTCTATGCTTCCTATGAGCGCCGCCAGCGTGAGGTCAGCAAACAGGCCGACGACATCATTGCCAATGCCAGACGTGAGGCAATCGCTCAGGCCGAAAAGGCTAAGGCTGATCTGGCACGTTCTATTGAGCGCCGCCTGCAGGCAGCGGAGGATCAGATTGCATCGGCTGAAAATGATGCTGTGCGCGCCGTGCGTGACCGCGCAGTTTCAACAGCTGTGGTAGCTGCCAGCGAAGTTCTGATTCAGCAGGGAACAGCTTCCGGTCAGAGCGCTGCCCTTGATGCAGCCATTGATGAGGTTGCGCAGCGCCTTCATTGATCTCAGATCAGAAAACCCATGGTAGATTTTCTACCAGGCCCGGCTGTCGCAAGATGCCGGGCCTTTTGCTATATGTTATGTCTGATGAGAGGTCGGTTTTTATAGTCGTGCTGCTGATTGTTATGGGGCATCGCTGCAAGCGAGGTACTCCTTTCGGGTGTCCGGTGGATTGGATAACAATAAATCTGCTTGGTTTAGCAATCCGGATCTTGCAGATGTATTCAAAGGGTGTGAGGCTATTGCGATTGATGGAAACTATGCCGTTCAAAACACGTCAGTCGCCAAGACCAGGCTTGTCATGACTTTCAGAAAGAAATGGTTCCAGACGCTCCATCTGCGTATCGGCAGTCAAAAAAATTACTTCTGATCAGGCCTCTTTCTAGGTTGAAACCCCAATCATATTGTTGATTTTGCGTGATATTTCTACTCCACCTGTGGAACGTCATGCGGGAGTTTCTCAATGGCTGGTGAGTATTGGCTTTCGGACCGGGCTTGGGCGGCGGTGGAGCCGCTCTTGCCAAAGAACCAGCCGGGTGGATGACCGCAGGGTGATCATGGTATTGTCCATGTGTTGACGTCCGGATGCCGGTGAAAGGATTGTCCCGCGCTGTAGGGTCCACCAACCACGATTTACAATCGCTTCAACCGCTGGAGCTGGAAGGGTGTCTGGGGCCACATCTTTGCCGAACTCGTCGCCTTGGCCGAAATCCCCGACGGGTTGAGCATCGACAGCACCGCAGTCCGGGCACACCGCTTGGCGCAGGCCATTGGGCACGCAAATCCACGCCCTGACGGACGGGGGCGCCGCTGTCTTACCGACACCCGGCAACGTGGCAGATATTTCCGCCGCACCGCAGCAGCTGGCCGAAATGTCGCTCCCTTTCCGGCTGATCGCGGACAAGGGATATGATGCAAACCACTTGCGCAGGACGCAAGCCTGTGGACCATCGGCTTGTTCTGGATGGGATTTTCTGGATTTCCAGAACGGGTGCGCCGTGGCGGGATCTGCCCGGAGGGCTTGGGAAACGGTCCTCAGTCTACCGTCAATTCCACCGCTGGACCCTGGCCGGATTATGGGAGAACATCATGGGTGCACTGAACCATGCCGGGGTCGTTGCGGACAAGCTTCAGATGATCGACAGCACCGTGATCCGGGCGCACCACCATACGGCGGGTGCAGTTTGAGGCAAAGAAACGTCCAGTGGACGTTTCGACCCGATAACGGGGTTTCCGAAGGAGGCTCTTGGCCGTTTAAGGGGTGGCTTCACGACCAGGATCCGTCTGCGCGTCAACAGTGGCGGTCTGCCAGTGAAAACCGAGATCACCTCGGGGCAGGATCCCGACTATACCGGCTACGATCTGGCAATGGCCGACAACCTGGCGCAACCCGCCGTTCTGATGGCGGACAAGGGCTATGGCTCTGATAAGGTCCGGGAAGATGTTGAGGGTCGCAATGCTCTGTCGGTGAGACTGATGCGCAAGAACCGCAAGGTCCGAAAGACCGTGGATATGACCATCTACACCCTGCGCAACATGGTCGGGCACTGCTTCAACAAGCTGAAAAAATCACAGCGGCTGGCAACCCGCCACGACAAAACCGCCGCAAGTTTCATCGACATCGTCTGTATCCGGGTATGGATACGACATTTGTCAACATGATCTACGAGTTTGTCCGGAAACTTGTCCAACAGAGCCCTTAATCGCGATAAAAGTTAATATTGCGGATACGATCATCCCGAGCCAAACAAAAGCCGCACTCCAACCGGAGTGCGGCTTTTATAAATCATCCCTGTTTCGGGTCCTTGGCAAAGCGCAGATAGGGTAGCTTCTTGTCAAGCTTGCCGTATTTCGCCTCAGCCGCGGCGTCGTCCAGTGCCAGTGCCACGATCACGTCCTGACCCGGAACCCAGTTTGCCGGCGTGGCCAGCGGCACTCCGTCGGTTTCCTGAACCGCATCCAGGGCACGCAGGATTTCTGCAAAATTACGGCCAACGGACATCGGATAGGTCATGGTCAGCCGGACCTTCTTGTCCGGACCGATAATGAAAACGGTACGGACGGTACCCGAATGGGCCGGAGTGCGGCCTTCGGTCGGCAGATAAAAATCGGCCGGCATCATGTCATAAGCCTTGGCAACGGTCAGGTCCGTATCGTCAATAATGGCAAAATCGGCGGGGACCCCTGCAACCTTTTCGATATCAGCTTTCCACTTGCCATGATCTGCAACCGAATCGACGGATACACCCAGAACCTTGGTGCCACGCTTTTCAAACTCCGGAACCAGCTGTGCAACAGCACCGAATTCCGTCGTACAGACCGGTGTAAAGTCGCGGGGGTGGCTGAACAGGATTGCATAATTGTCGCCGATCCAATCGTGGAACTTAATCTCGCCTTCTGTTGAGTTTGCCGTAAAATCGGGGGCGGTATCGTTGATGCGCAGACTCATGTCTGATCCTTTCGGTTATCTTGACGGCAACATAAGTCGCATTGACAAAGTTCCAAGGCTTATTTGCATTTACATTTGCAACCCGGCTTGCACGGCGCGGCAGCAAATGCGACCATCCGGTCAATGAATGGAGGGTTCCATATGAGCGAGCTTCTGGACAAACGGAAATTCTATATCGACGGTCAGTGGACAGCCCCTGCAGCGGCCAGTGACCTTGAAGTAATCGATCCTTCAACTGAAGAACCGGTTGCCGTCATTTCACTTGGCGGGCAATCTGATACAGATGCCGCTGTCAGTGCAGCGACACGTGCCTTTCCCGGCTGGTCAACTACCCCACCGGCAGAGCGGCTGACATATGTCGGGAAGATTCTGGAAATATATCAGCGCCGGGCAGATGACATGGCTTGGGCCATCACCCATGAAATGGGGGCTCCTGCTGACATGTCGGCGGGCGATCAGGTTGCCGCAGGGACCTACCATACCCAGAATTTCATCCAGGCCTTCAAGGATTTTGAATTCGTCCGGCCATTGGGACCACATGCACCAACCACAATGATCGCATGGGAACCAATCGGCGTCGTCGGGCTGATCACGCCATGGAACTGGCCAATGAATCAGGTCACGCTAAAAGTCATTCCAGCATTGCTCGCCGGCAATACGATGGTTCTGAAACCATCCGAGATTGCCCCGCTATCTTCCATGGTTTTTGCTGAAATCGTAGATGAGGCAGGGCTACCCCCCGGGGTGTTCAATCTGGTTAATGGCGACGGTGCCGGCGTCGGCACCCAGCTGACCGTACATCCAAATGTGGAAATGATCAGCTTCACTGGTTCAACCCGTGCAGGGATCGCCATTTCACGTGCTGCTGCCGATGGATTGAAAAAGGTTGCTCTGGAACTGGGGGGCAAGGGGGCCAACCTGATTTTTGCCGATGCCGATGAAAAAGCCGTAATTCGCGGGACACGGCATGTCTTTTACAATTCCGGCCAAAGCTGTAACGCACCGACCCGGATGCTTGTACAGCGCGAAATCTATGATAAAGCAGTGGCAACCGCCCGGGAGGTTGCCGAACAGACCTCGGTGGCAAGCGGGCATGACAAGGGCCGGCATATCGGGCCGGTCGTGTCAAAGAAGCAATGGGACCAGATTCAGGGCCTGATCGAAAAGGGCATTACCGAAGGTGCGCGTCTGGTTACCGGCGGCCTTGGCTTGCCCGAGGGTGTCAATCGCGGTTATTTCGTCCGTCCTACGGTTTTTGCCGATGTCACCAATGACATGACAATAGCACAAACTGAAATCTTCGGCCCGGTTCTGACGATCATTCCCTTCGACAGTGAAGAGGAAGCAGTCCGCATCGCCAATGATACGGCCTATGGCCTGACCAACTATGTCCAGAGTCAGGACGGGGAGCGCCGCAACCGGCTGGCCCGGAAGCTCCGTGCAGGGATGGTCGAGATGAACGGTGAAAGTCGTGGACCGGGTGCATTCTTTGGCGGCATCGGCCGTTCAGGTCGCGCCCGTGAAGGCGGAGCTTGGGGGATCGAGGAATTCATGGATTCCAAGGCAATCAGCGGCTGGGATACAGAAACCTGATCATCAACACCGTGATTCGGCACCGGGAAACTTCCAACATCCGGATCTGACCGGTTCCGGACACAAAAGTTCCGGTTTGTTATTACCCGCAGCCTTATAGGCTGCGGGTTTTTCATGTGCGAAGCCTGATAGTTTTTCTTCCACCCGTAATTTCAGCATGTTGGCAACCCAATGAAAAATGTCAGGATCAAAACACGATTAAATCAATCAAGTATTTGTTTTTATTGAATAAATATTGACATCGCACCATAAAAAGGCTAGATCATCATTGTCGCGGACGCCAACCACGGTCCGAATGGAATTCGACCTCGCAAGAGATGAAAAGGATATAACATGGCTCACAGCACCTGCTCCGATTGTGCCTTTTACGAAGATCACAAAGCCAACACTCAGGAAACACTGACTGATGCTGGCCTGTGCCGTTTCAACCCACCAGTATCCCAGCCGCAGGCAGATACGCGTGGCCTGTGGCCGGTAGTTCAGTCCAGTGACTGGTGCGGCCACTTCGACGCCGCCTAAAGCATAGTACCTGCAACCCAGGCAGCCACCTGAAAGGCAGCCACCCGGGCAGCAAGGATTTCGTCACCAAGGCAGCCATCATCAGGTAGCAACCCAGGTAACGAAAATGGAAAGGGACGGTATCAACCGTCCCTTTTTGTTTGACCTCTGATAATTATTATTCCGCCGGATCCGGACCAACCCCTTGGATCGTGCTATCAAATCCGTTGCAAAAATATGGAATGAATGATCCATGCCTGCGGGATGGTCCCTCTACATCCCGACAGGACATGTGTATCGGCTTGCGCCCGGAAGCCGGCAACCGTTACCTGAACAACGGCACCTGCATGGCCGTCAAAACCATCGGATGCCTGTGAATATGGTGAGTATATTGTGTTAAGGGGGAATGACGTGGGCGGATATTACGATGAGCTGGAAACACGCGATGCCGACGAGCGGGCCGAATGGCTGGCAAATGCCCTGCCCGCAACGATTTCCCGCGCAAAGACAGCCCCAACCCTCGCACGACTGCTTCGTGATGTTGAACCTGCCGCAATCCGGGATCGTGCCGCACTGGCGCAGCTACCTCTTATCCGGCGTTCCGACCTGATTGAGGCGCAAAGGAAAAACCCACCGCTCGGGGGCTATGCCACACGGCTTGCGGCAGAATTCGATCATATCTTCCAGTCACCCGGGCCGATTTACGAACCGGGACGACGTGAGGGTGACTGGTGGCGCCTTGGCCGGTTTCTGCATGCCACGGGTGTCGGGCGCGGGGATATCGTGCAAAACTGCTTTGCCTATCATCTGACACCAGCCGGAATGATGTTCGATTCTGCCGCACGTGCCGTAGATGCGGCAGTGCTCCCGGCCGGAACCGGCCAGACCAATACCCAGTTGCGCACAGCCACCGATATTGGCTGCACAGTTTATGCAGGAACACCGGATTTTCTGAAGGTCATTCTTGAACGCAGTAATGCCCTGGACAGGCCCCTTGCAATTACCCGCGCAATCTTGTCCGGAGGTACGCTGCCCCCCTCGCTCAGATCATGGTACGCAGCAAGAAATATTACCGCGCGGTTATGCTATGCCACCCCGGAACTGGGCAATATCGCCTATGAATCCGAGGCCATGGACGGGATGATTGTCGATGAGGGCGTCATTGTCGAGATCATTCACCCCGACACGGGCAATCCCGTCCCCGATGGCGAAATCGGGGAAGTTGTCGTAACCGCACTGAACCCGGATTATCCGCTGATCCGCTATGCTACAGGGGATCTGTCAGCCATATTGCCGGGGACGTCGCCTTGTGGCCGAACCAACATGCGTATCCGGGGCAGGCTGGGCGGCACAGATCAGGCAGCATGGGTCAAGGGATTGCCGATCCGGCCGGAACAGGTTGCGGACTTTATCGCTCATCACCCGGAAATCACCGGTGCCCGCATCGTCATCACCCGTAAAGATGAGATGGACCGCCTGACTGTACAGATCGAAAGCCCACGCGAAGCCACCCGGGAATATGCAGCATCGGTCATATCGTTTCTGAAGCTTCGGGGAGTTGTGGATATCGTGGCACCGGGCAGCCTTCCGGATGATGATATGATGATTGAGGATCGGCGCTGCGAATAATGCTTGTCGGGCCAGTTATGCCGGGGCATGCTGAGGATATGACACATCCGCCCTTGCACGACCCCGATCTTTTTCCACGTCTGCAATTGAGACTTTATCTGGCAAACGGAATTTGGCTGGGCCCTGGAAAGGCCGATCTTCTGGAGCTGATCGGACAAACCGGATCAATCTCTGAAGCAGGTCGCCGGATGGGCATGAGCTATAAGCGCGCCTGGTCTCTTGTCGATAACCTGAACCATATATTTACAGCCCCGCTGGTTGCACGTGAGCGTGGTGGTGCAGGCGGTGGCGGCGCATCCCTTACCCATGAGGGACAAAAGGTCTTGACCCATTATCGCCGGATGGAAGCCGCAGCAAAGACCGCCACTGAAACCGATGTAACAGCACTGACAGAAATGCGGGGCAGTCCGGTACTGTGACCCTAGTTATTTGATCCCACGTTTTGATGGTGTGATCGATTTGCTGGAATGGAAGGAGGCACTATGGGACCAGTTCGTCACGACCACGCACGCCATCCGATCTGCAATACCGCGATCGCAAGCCTCAACCGCGGCGCTGAGCCGGGAACTCGGGAACAACCCGAAGACGGTCGCGAAATAGCGCAAACGCAAGACGGTCGAGGATCGAAAAACAGGCCCGAAGGAACCGCACTCGACCGTTCTCAGCGAGGACGAAGAGGCGATGGTGGTTGCATTCCGCCGGCACACTCTGCGTCCTCTGGACGACTGTCTCTATGCCCTGCAGCCGTCGATCCCGCATCTGACCCGTTCGGCGCTGCTCCGATGCCTTCAGCGGCATGGCATCTC
>JBKEAB010000075.1:0-11692 GCA_047971845.1 Paracoccus sp. (in: a-proteobacteria)
ACGATGGTGCTGTCGATCATCAGATACTGGCTGTCCCGGTCGGCAGTGAGCGTGTCGAACACCCGCTCCCAGACGCCAGCATGGCACCAGCGGCTGAAGCGTCGGTACACCGTCTTCCAGCGGCCATAGCGTTCCGGCAGGTCGCACCAGTGTGCGCCGGAACGCAGAACCCACAAACATCCGTTCACGAACATACGGTTATCCGATCCCGTCCGGCCTGGATCACTCACCTTCCCCGGTAACAACGGCGCAACCTTCGCCCACTGCGCCTCGCTTAGTTCGTACCGTTTGATCCCCATCATCCGCTCCGCGCCTCAACCCGGAACCCCATGAATCAGACATCACGCCGTTTGTGAATCTCGAATGTCGATCCCGCCTAGGTCGTGTGGTCTTTTGGGATTTCCTTTGGTGTAGAAGGCTGCTTCTATATTCCTGCGGCAGGGAGATTTGCCATGGGAACCTTGGAACGGCTGATCTTGTCCGATCGGCAATGGGCTCGGATCTCCGCCCATATCATTGGCGACGGTCGTACGCACGGCAGCTGCGGCCGCGACAATCGGATGTTTGTTGTGGCAGTGCTCTGGATCCTGCGCACCGGTTCGCCATGGTGCAATCTGCCGGACGTGTTTGGCGCATGGAATTCCGCGTTCCGCCGCTGGATCCGGAAGAACATCTGGTGGCGGATATTTGAGGCGATGTCGGATAACCCGGATTTCGATACCTGATCGTCGACAGCACCATCATCCGCGCCCACCAGCACGCCTTGGGCGCAAAAAGGGGGCTGAGCACAAAACTGCACATGGCGGTGCGCGGCCTCGGCTGCCCCATCCGCTTCGCCCTGACGGCGGGGCAAAAGGGCGGGCCGAGGGACTGATCGCCAGGCTGCCGCCAGGATCGTCATGGCAGACACCGCCTATGACAGTGATGCTTTGCGACAGGCCATCTCTGACAAGGGTGCAGTCGTGGTGATTCCGACCAACCCGTCGCGGGTGCTGAAATACCCGCTCGACCGTGATCTTTATGCCCAACGATATCTCGTGGAGTGCTGCTGTTCAAAGCTTAAACAGTTCCGAAGGGTTGCCACACGATACGAGAAGACTGCCAGAAATGACCTTGCCGTCATCACCATCGCCGCAATTGTCCTATGAATCAGGTAAGGGTCCACAAAACCTAGAGTTCGGTCTCCGGTTCCCGGGCGGAGTGATTTTCCGGAAAGGTACGCAAACCAGGTGCCGTGTCGGAATTCTGGGAAGGGTTGTTGGGATCACGCAGCAGGTTTCTCAGTTCTTCGGTCGATGGTGGTGGCGGTGCGTCCGCACGACGACGCAGGATAATATCACCATTCGGCAGACGTTCCGGACCGTGATAGTTGGCGATATCATCGACCAGTCCTGAGAGCTCGTTGAAGGCGGGGCTGAAATCGTTCACAGTTGCTTGCAACTCGTTTCCAAGCCCTTCCAGATGTGGCAGCATCCGTTCAAACATCTGGTTCATGATACCTTCCAGCCCTTGCTCTCCCCCCTGATTGTCTGTCTCGGGGGATGAGGGGACTGCATAGGGTGGGCGGTTTGCAGGTGGCATGCGCCAGTCCTGTGCTACCGATGGCAAGGCTATCAAGGTTGTCAGGACAGCAGCAAGTGAGGCGAATCTTCCAGTCATATCGGTTCCTGATTGACTTGTTTAAAAACAAAGGAATGTAGGAGTCTTGTGTACCAAACGGCTTCAGTCTGTCAGGGGTTCCTTTTTCGACATCCGGAGTATGGAGTGCAATTTAGAGCCCCCCATAGAGGATCCGTAACCCCCACGGCGTATCCGGCATGGGATCGTGGCAGTTGCCGTGTAGAGTGCGGTTATGGGATCGTACCAACGCGGCGGCCACAGGGTCTGGGACAGCAAGTATCACCTCGTCTGGCTCACAAAATATCGCTGCGAGATGCCTGGCGGAGATGTCGGCGATCAGTGCCGTGAATTGATCCGTGAGACAGTGCGGGCGCATGAGATGATGGCCCATGCGGGCAGTGTGAATCGCAATTACATCCATTTGCTGGTGTCGGTTACGCCGAACCTGACGACAGCTTTGACGTCACGTGAACCCGCCGCATGGCAGACCGATCCGGCTTTGAGCTGTAACCTGAAGCCACCTGCTTTCAGCAGGTGGAGTATTCACTCTGATCTGCATCAATTTCCTCCTGTCACACTTGAACACACCAAACGCGTCTTCAGGAGTGCCTGCCTCCAGTTGTGGATTATCGTTAGATAAACACCAAACTGACTGGCCAGATCAGCGACAGCCCGTTGTTCTTCAAAACCTCAAGCGTGACTTTTACTTTGAACTCTGACGAAGGGTTCTTCCGTTTCGATATTTCCACCCTCTTTTTCGTCGAAGATCAGCATACAAACAAACTGTAGCCCGCGTCAGTGTCCGATTCTTGAGGAGTAGCTTATTCTGTCGTAACGAGATCGGCCCGCGCAAAATGCATCCGGCAGAGGACCAGAAGCTGTCCCGGGGGAGGTCTTGGAGGTATATCAACCCGGTTATGCAGCATTCCGGCCCATTGCCGGGATCATCCGCGATAAGGGCAGTTCCCGCGTGGACCCAAGGGTATGAATACGGCCTATAAACCCAAGCTGTGCATCAAAATCATCCGGGGCTTCCACCATCACCTTATGTGGGCGGATGGATATGGTGTTGATATCAGCTATCAACTCCGATCATCACATCGGATGCCTTGATCACCGCCGAGGCACGCATGCCAATCTTGAGGCCAAGTTCTTCAACTGCCTCATTCGTGATTGACGAAGTGACGATACTGCCGCCAAGGTCAATACGCACATGGCTGGTTACGGCCCCGGTTGTAATTTCAATTACGGTGCCTGGCAGAATATTTCTTCCACTGAGTTTCATGGCAAGATCTCCTGTTTGTGATCACTTGCATTCCTGACAGGAACGCATGTCAAACCAGCATCCAGGGCGGATCACGCGGATGCTGGCACTCTGTCCGGGATCCTTCAGATCCGTTCGATTGCCAGAGCGATGCCCTGACCGCCACCAATGCACATGGTGATCAGTGCCCGCTTGCCTTGTATGCGATCCAGTTCATACATTGCCTTGATCGTTATGATTGCACCGGTTGCGCCAACCGGGTGCCCGAGCGCGATGGCACCGCCGTTCGGATTGACCTTTGCCGGATCCAGTCCGAGTTCCTTATTCACGGCAAGTGCCTGTGCCGCAAAGGCTTCGTTTGATTCGATGGTATCGAAATCACCGACTGTCAGCCCAGTCTTTTCCAACAGCTTTTCTACGGCAGGCACCGGACCGATGCCCATGACCTCTGGACGGACACCGGCATGAGCATAGCCCAGAATACGGAAACGGGGTGTCAGTCCGGCAGCCCTTGCTGCATCTTCCCGTGCCAGGACCAGTGCACCGGCACCGTCATTGATGCCGGATGCATTGCCGGCCGTGACGCTGCCATCCTTCCGGAATACGGCACGCAGGCCAGCCAGCTTTTCTGCCGAGGTTTCTTTGGGATGTTCATCCGTATCAAAGGCAACCATGCTCTTGCGGGTCTTGACTTCGACCGGGACGATCTGATCTCTGAAACGCCCTTCGGCAATGGCATTTGCAGCCCGGTTCTGGGATTCGAGAGCAAAGGCATCCTGTGCTTCGCGGGTGATCCCATGCTCAGCGGCGACGTTTTCTGCTGTCATACCCATATGACCGGTTCCCATTGGGCAGGTCAGTGCGCCGGTCATCATATCGAGCATCTGCACATCACCCATCTTTGCACCAAAGCGTGCCTGCGGCACGGCATAAGGTGAACGCGACATGGTTTCCGCACCGCCTGCCACGGCGAAACCGGCGTCACCCAGCAAAAGGCCCTGCATGGCGGAAACAATGGCTTGGACTCCGGATCCGCAAAGTCGGTTGACATTCATGGCCGGAGTCGTGTCCGGAACACCCGCATCCAGCATGGCGACACGGCTCAGATACATGTCACGGGGTTCGGTATTGATGACATGGCCAAACACGACCGTGTCGATCTTGTCCGGCGTGATCCCGGCCCGCTCAATCGCGGCCTGTGTCACGGTTGCGGCAAGTTCGATTGGCGGAATGGCGGCAAGGCTTCCACCAAAGGTTCCGATGGCGGTGCGGGCCCCGGACAGGATGACAATATCTGAATCGGCCATGTGATCTCCCCCAGATTAAAATAACGACTGCAGCTTAGGGGGCTGTCAGATCCCTGTATAGCAGGACCCTGCGTCGCTTTGCCCTTCAGCCGTGCCCGATCAGGTGGATTACGACCGGAATGGTGACGACACTGGCGGCTGTTGAAATCAGGATTGCTGATGAGACGCGCTGCACGGCAATGCCGAAATATTCGGCCAGCATATAGACATTACCTGCAACAGGCAGGGCGGCAGCAGCGATCATCACACCGGCAGCGAAGGGGTTCACGGCAAATGCAAGACAGACCATACCAACGGCTACGGGGTGCAGGACGAGTTTTACAAAGGACAGCCAGACCGCAATTCCCGGCTGGTCAGCCCGCCGTCCCGCAAGGCTGGCACCTATGGCAAATAATGCGCCCGGCGTTGCCGCTGCCGATAATATAGTCAGAAACTCCATCGCCGAGGCAGGCAGCGGCAGTTCCATCACCGACCAGCCAAGACCTGCCAGTATTGATACAATCATCGGATTTGCCACCAGTCCCCGCAGCACGGGCCATAGTGTTGCCAAGCGCAACCGGCCATATCGTGCCCCGGTTATGATCACCGTGATCAGGGTTGAAAATACCACCAGATCCACGATGAGGATCAACAGGACCGGTCCGGCTGCACGCTCCCCCAGTAATGCAATCAGCATTGGCACTCCGAGAAAGCCGGTATTTCCGATCACACAGCAATGCGCCTCCATTGCGGCTTCGGCCCATCCCAGCCGCCGGGATCGGGCCATTGCCATGCCGATCACCCAGACTGCCAGTGTTCCGAGCAGATATGCCGCGGCAAAGGCAGGGTCCCAGATTTCCCTGAACTCCAGTGTGGCGGTAAACCGGAACAGCATTGCCGACAGGGCAAAGTAGAATACGAAGCGGGTCAGCCAGGCAGCCGCCTCAGGTGGAAATATCCGGGTCCGTGCGGCGGCCCAGCCCAGGCCGATCAGGGCAAAGAAAGGCAATGTCTTCAGAAAAATCGCCAGCATTGACATATTCCACTGGGACGAAGCGCCCCACCCAACACAAGGGGATCACCGATGGCCGGGTCAGGCCTGACCGCTGACCTGATCATCCGCCAGAACCGCACCTATATGCGGCATTCCCCGCTTTTCAGCGAGATCCACCTGATGTTGTCTTTCACGAAACCGGGCCCTGTCGGCATCCGAATATTCACCAAGGCAACGATGGCAGGATACACCCTCTTCGAATTCCGGACGTCCCTTATCCTCAGGTGCAAGCGGGCGCCGGCAGGCATGGCATAGCGTATAATCCCCTTGCTTCAGACCGTGGCCAAGGCTGACACGCTGGTCGAAGACGAAACATTCACCCTGCCACAGGCTGTCCTCTTCAGGGATTTCCTCAAGGTATTTCAGGATACCGCCCTGCAGGTGGAAGACCTTTTCAACCCCTTGTGACAGAAGATAATTTGTGGATTTCTCACAACGGATCCCACCAGTACAGAACATTGCGACACGCTTGTTATGAAAGCGGTGCGCATTTTCCTGCCACCATGCCGGGAAATCGCGGAAGCTGCGCGTGCCGGGGTCAATCGCACCGGCAAATGTGCCTATCCCGACCTCATAATCGTTGCGGGTGTCTATGACTGCCACATCTCCGGCACTGATCAATGCGTTCCATTCAGATGGTGGAACATAATGGCCGACAGAGGCAACCGGATCGACGTCGGGCTGTCCCATGGTCACGATCTCGCGCTTGAGACGGACTTTCATCCGGCCAAAGGGCATTTCTGAAGTCCGGCTTTCCTTCCAGACCAGATCTGCACAGCCCGGCAAGGCACGGATATGGGACAGCACGGCATCAATGCCTGCACGTGTTCCGGCAATGGTCCCGTTGATACCTTCATGTGCCAGAAGCAAGGTTCCCCTGACCTCGTTGGAACAGGCCACCTGTGCCAGCGGTCCCTTGAGGGCCCCGGGATCGGGAAAGCGGGTAAAATGGTAGAGCGCGGCAACAATCAGCATGAACCCGCCATAACCTCCGTGCCCTGCAAGGTCAAATCATCCGAAGGTGATTCCAAGTGCAATACCCCCCAGCATGTAGATGAAAGCGGTAATCAGGAAGATACCGATTACGTTCAGGACAAACCCGCCCCGGGCCATCTGTCCGATGGTCACCGCGCCGGTTCCGAAGACGATCGCATTGGGCGGTGTCCCGACAGGCAGCATGAATGCACAGGTTGCGGCAAAGGCTGCAGGAATCAGAAGTGTCATAGGATCGGCCCCGATTCCGATGGCCACTCCGCCAAGAATCGGAATGAATGTTGCTGCCGTGGCGGTATTCGACGTTACTTCGGTCAGGAACAGGATCAGCGTTGTCACTGCTATGATCAACAGGACCGGTGTCAGCGCCCCCAACCCTTGTACCTGCTGGCCGAACCACTGATCCAGACCACTGACTGCCACGGCCCCGGCAAGGCTTAACCCACCACCAAACAGCAACAGGACTCCCCATGGCAGGCCGTCTTCGGCATCCTTCCAGTCCAGTACCATTTTCGTCCGGCCCCGGCCGGGCAGGATAAACAGCGCAAGACCGGCCGCGATGGCAACTGCCGTATCGTTCAGTTCATCCAGAGGACCAAGACTCAGCCCGGTCAGGCTGCTGAACAGGCCTGGCACGACCCAGAGAAACGCAGCTGAGGCAAAGACGATCATCACCATCCGCTCACCCTGTGTCACCGGACCAAGCGCAGCCACCTGTTCATCAATCATCCGTTGTCCGCCGGGGACTTCGTCCAGCCTGAAGCGATAAAGGACATTGGTCATCAGGACCCATGCAATAAAAATGAAAACCAGAGCTAGTGGCAGACCAATGATCATCCATTGCAGGAAGCCGATCTTGCGCCCCAGCTCATCCGAGACATAGCCGGCAACAATGGCGTTGGGCGGGCTGCCCAGCAGAGTGCCAAGGCCCCCGATGGTTGCCGCCCATGCGATTGCCAGGACAAGACAGATACCGAAGCTACGGATATTTTCATCCTGAACGACTTCACTGATCGTACCACCGGCAGCAAGCTGGTCGGCGACTTCTGCCCCCTGATCGGTATCACGGCTGCGTTCAATCACCAGCGTCAGGACCGACAGGCCGATGGGCAGCATCATCAGCGTGGTTGCGGTATTTGACACCCACATCGACAGAAAACCCGTGGCCAGCATCATGCCCAGGATGATACGCTTGGGCTGCACCCCAACGCGGCGCAATGTCAGCAGTGCAATACGGCGATGAAGATTCCACTTCTCCATCGCGATGGCAATCAGGAAGCCACCAAGAAACAGAAAGACAATGGAACTGGCATAGGGTGCTGTCGCCTCGCTCACGGTGCGTCCTGTCACCATCGGGATCAGTACGATGGGCAAAAGCGAGGTTGCCGAAAGCGGGATTGCCTCGCTCATCCACCAGATTGCCATGAGTGCTCCGACCGCGGCCACAGCGCGCGCATCTGATGGCAGCCCTTCGGAGTTACCCAGCAGAAACCATACGATCAGCGCGGCAACTGGTCCGGCAGCACGCAGCCCCCAGATCATTCGTGCAGAGCGCCTGCCATTACTTTCATCATATTCTTCATACTCGCCTTGCTGGCGCGGCTCAGTCGGCAAATTTTCGTCAATCACGGCAACTCCTCCCCACAATCAAAATAGATGTCTTGAAATATCTTCCTGTTGTCAGCTTATGCTGCATATCCCGCCTGCGACAAGCTTTCGCATCCATCTGTCATGCCGACCCTGCCATTGACGCCCGTTCTCCACCTGCTACGAAAGATCTGGAAAAGGAGGCACCCATGCCGACAGCCCTGATCGTTGTAGATGCCCAGACCGACTTTTGTCCCGGTGGCCGGCTTGCCGTTGCCGGAGGCGATGAAATCATTGCCCCGATCAATGATCTGATGGCTGATTACGATGCGGTTGTCCTGACACAGGACTGGCACCCCGAAGATCATTCCAGCTTTGCCGATAACCACACCGGGGCCGAGGCCTTCAGTACTGTGGAAATGCCTTATGGACCCCAGGTGTTATGGCCCCGCCATTGCGTGATCGGATCGCACGGTGCGGCGTTCCATCCGACATTGGCAGCCGATGTTGCCGATGTCATTATCCGCAAGGGGTTTCGTCCCGAAATCGACAGCTATTCTGCCTTCTTTGAAAATGATCACAAAACCCGTACCGGGCTGGAAGGATACTTGCGCGAACGTGGACTGATGCAGCTTGATTTCGTTGGGCTTGCCTATGACTTCTGCGTTGCATGGTCTGCCATTGACGCCGCAAGACTGGGCTTCGGTGCCCGAGTCATCGAAGAGGCGACGCGGGCCATTGATCTGAACGGATCACGCAAGGCTGCACAGGATGCCATGCGCACAGCAGGAGTAACCCTGATATGATGCCCAATATCGACATTGCCAGCCGGGTATATAACCACCGCTGGAAAATAGATCCGATCGTACGCTCTTTGTTGGATACGGACTTCTACAAGCTGCTGATGTGCCAGTCCGTCTTCCGCAACAAGCCTGACACGAACGTTACCTTTCAGCTTATCAACCGGACGAAATCCGTCCCTCTCGCCCGGATCGTGGACGAGGTGGAACTGCGTGAACAGCTTGACCAGGTGCGGGCATTGCGGCTGACACGCGGAGAATCCACCTGGCTGCGCGGCAATACATTTTATGGCAAGCGCCAGATGTTCCGGTCCGATTTCATGGAGTGGCTGGAAAACGTCCAGTTGCCTGAATACGAACTGACCAGACGTGATGACCAGTATGAACTGCGCTTCGAAGGCAAATGGCCCGAAGTTATGTTATGGGAAATCCCGGCACTGGCAATCATCATGGAACTACGCTCGCGTGCCGTTACCCAGGATATGGGACGGTTCGAGTTGCAGGTGCTGTATGCCCGTGCCATGACCCGTATCTGGGAAAAGATTACCGAACTGAGCAAGCTGCCCGGACTGAAGATCGCCGATTTCGGCACCAGACGGCGGCATTCCTATCTGTGGCAGGACTGGTGTGTGCAGGCCATGGGTGAGGGACTGGGCAACGCGCCGGGTGGGAAGTTCACCGGTACATCGAATTGCCTGATCGCCATGCGCCGCGATCTGGAAGCCATCGGCACCAATGCGCATGAACTGCCCATGGTCTATGCCGCACTTGCCGATACTGATACCGAGTTGCAGCAGGCCCCTTATCGCGTATTGGCTGACTGGCATGAAGAACATGAAGGGAACCTGCGGATCATCCTGCCCGATACCTATGGTACCAAGGGTTTTCTGGAAGGTGCTCCGGACTGGCTGGCTGGCTGGACAGGCATTCGCGTTGACAGTGGCGATCCGGTTGAAAACGCGGAAATCGCAATCCGGTGGTGGAAAGACCGGGGCGAAGACCCGCGCAAGAAGCTGGTTATCTTCTCGGATGGGCTGGATGTGGACAAGATCAAGGACCTGTACGCCCGCTTTACCGGACGGGTAAAGGTCAGCTTCGGCTGGGGCACCTTGCTGACAAATGATTTCCGCGGGCTGGTTGAAGGTGACGGGCTGGATCCGCTCAGTCTTGTCTGCAAGGCGGTTGCGGCCGAAGGGCGACCGACCGTAAAGCTGTCGGACAACCCGGCCAAGGCAATGGGGCCGAAGGATCAGGTTGAGCGCTACAAGCGTGTCTTTGGTGTCGGTGAACAGGAGCGTGTGGAGCTTTACGTCTGAGACGGAAAGGGCACCTGCCACGATCTTACCCCCGGGATACCTGTGTCATTACCCCGTTTTGCATCAGAACGGTTTCCAGCCAATGCAGGAACACACGGACCCGCGGGGCAAGGTTCCTGCGCCGGACATACAGAAAAGACAAGGGCAGTGATGGCACTGGATGATCGGGCAGAACCTCGACAAGTTCCCCTGCTTTCAGGTGATCACGCACATCATAGGCAGGCACCTGAATCAGACCCAACCCGGACAGTGCAGCCGCAAGATATGCCTCGGCACCATCAACAGTCACTGTGCTGGGTACTTCAACTGTCCGCACGCTCCCATCCCTCAGAAAGTCGAGAACGGATGATGTTGCGGGCAGTCGGGTTGCATAGTTCACCATACTGTGTGTCCTCAGATCATCCAGCGTTTCCGGGACCCCATTCCGGACCAGATATGACGGGCTGGTACAGGTCACGAAGGGAACCTCCCCGAGGTTCCGGCAAACCAGTTCCGAATTGTCCAGAACTCCAAGACGCAAGGCACAATCCACACTGTCGGCAACAAGGTCCACAATCCTGTCACTGGCACTCAGATCCACAGTCAGATCCGGATACTGGCGCAGCAAACCGGGCAGGGCGGGCAGAACTATTTTGCTGCCAATGCGGCTGGGCATGTCAACGCGCAACCTGCCGGAAACCTGCAATTCAGTTTGCAGGAACATCTGCTCTGCCGATGTGACTGCATCAACAATATCGCGGGCAATGGCAAGAAATTGCTGACCGTCCTGGGTCGGGACAACCTTTCGTGTCGTACGTAAAAACAATTGGGTCTTGAGCCGGTCTTCCAATTGCTGGATCTCTGTGGAAACGGTAGAGCGTGGAATTGCAAGTGCTTCTGCGGCCTTTGTGAAGTTTCCGTTCTCCATCACCTGAATGAAGATCTGCATCTGACGAATACGGTCCATGCTGATTGTTGGTCATTTTTGACAAGTGATGTCAATATTCCGATATTTACTTACCATGCTCCTTTTCCCATCTTTCCCGACAGGCCGCTGCCATCAGCAGTCAGGCGTTGTGAGAAAGGGAATATTCATGTCCAGAAACAGTATTGAAGGCAAAGTCGTTCTGATCGCTGGCGGTGCAAAAAATCTCGGGGGGCTACTGGCCCGGGAATTTGCCAATGCCGGTGCAAAGGCAGTGGCCATCCATTACAACAGTGATGCCGCCCGGGCGGATGCCGAGGAAACCGTTGCTGCCATCAGGGCTGCGGGGGCTGAAGCTGCTGCCTTTCAGGCGGACCTGATCAGTGCCGGGGCGATGGAAAAGCTGTTTGCCGATACCGTTGCTGCCGTCGGACGTCCCGATATTGCCATCAACACCATTGGCATGGCTATAACCTAACGACTTAATTTTGATTCCATTTTTTACAGGAGAAGAGTTCATCGACGGACAGTCCGGTTCGTCGTCTGATGGCCTTTGCCTGCGCCCGGATCGGTTTGATCTTGTTGAGATCGGGGCTGTAGGGCGGGAGGTATTCGAAAGTGTGTCCGGCACCGGCAATCAGTTTTTCGGTATCAGACCGTTTGTGAAAGCTTGCGTTGTCAAGAACCAGCACCGCATCGGGTGGCAGCTTCGGCAGCAGGTCCTGCCCAAGCCACAGGTTGAACATGTCGGCATCGACATTCGATGCGGTCAGCCCGACGCTGAGCAGCACCCCCGCCAGAAGCGCGCCGATGACATTGACCCGGCCCCGCGCCTGCCAGTCCCGCAGACCGGGACAGCGCAGGCCGC
>JBKEAB010000076.1:0-13208 GCA_047971845.1 Paracoccus sp. (in: a-proteobacteria)
GCTACCGCGATAATCGGCAATGAACTGAAATCTCATGGCTTTTGAGCCGCGAAGAACTGAGCCGCCTTTTTTAGAACCTCCCTCTCCTGCCGCAAGATGCGGTTCTCTTTCCGCAGCCGTTCATTCTCGCGCAGAAGACCCGCATCCCGTTCCGGCACCTTCGCATCATCCGAAATCGCCCGGATCCATTTCCCGAGCCTCGAAAGCCCGATCCCAGGATCAGACGCAACCTGACGTCGTGTCAGCCCGCTGGTGAGCGCAATGCGAACCGCATCCCGCTTGAATTCGTCGCTGTGTATCGTTGCCATATCCAGTCTCCTTTGATGAGAGCATCGCTCTCAGAAGACCGGAACAAAACCGGGACAGGGCCATTGTTCATCTTGCCGCAGACATGATCTGGCTGCGATAAATGTCGATCTCGCCTAAGTCCTGGAAACGGGCCGCAACGGCATATGGCGGTTAACGTCCTTATAGAGCAGATAGCGGAACCGGCCCGGACCACCAGCATAACAGGCTTGCGGACAAAAGGCGCGCAGCCACATGAAATCACCTGCTTCTACCTCAACCCAATCACTATTGAGCCGGTAGACTGCCTTACCTTCCAGTACATAAAGCCCATGTTCCATAACATGGGTTTCAAGGAAAGGAATTACGGCACCGGGCTGAAACGTTACCACAGTAACATGCATGTCGTGACGCAGATCAGCCGGGTCGACAAAGCGCGTCGTGGCCCACTTCCCGTCAGTTCCCGGCATGGGTACAGGGGGAATGTCATTTTCGTTAAGGATCAGCACATCAGGCATATCCAGACCAGCAACTGCATCGTAGGCCTTACGGATCCAGTGGAACCGTAATATTCCGGCCCCGTGATTGTGCAACGTCCAGTCGGTGGCTGGCGGTAGATAGGCGTAACCGCCGGTAGCCAACTGATGACCAGACCCACCTATATTCAGCGTTGCAGTACCTTCGACCACAAACAGAACGCCTTCGGCTATGGGGTCGGTTTCCGGCCGTTCTGAGCCACCACCGGGCTGCACCTCCATGATATATTGTGAAAAGGTCTCGGAAAATCCGGTCATTGGTCGGGCAATAACCCACAGACGGGTCTGGTCCCAAAAGGGCAGGAAACTGGTGACGATGTCGCGCATCGTACCTTTCGGGATAACGGCATAGGCATCGGTAAAGACAGCCCGGTCCGTCAACAGATGTTCCTGACCGGGATGCCCCCCCTGTGGCGCGTAATAGGTATTGGTCATGAGAACTCCGGACAATTTGACTGCATATCAGAATAGGCGTTCCCATGGCACCCAACCACCCGCAATGTATCAACATCTCTTTCCAGAGATTTTTGAAACTCCGGAGAGAATTTGCTGCGCTGATCCGTCAGATATACAGCCGAGTCCCGGCAGGCCCAAAATTGGCCGACTGTCGGGAAACAGTTCCCCGGACTGTTTCTTGATCCTCCTCATATCTGGCTGCGATACACTTTCAGTATCCACGTCTGGGTACAGCCCTCCGACTTCCGGTCGGACCTGCTTCAGCGCGAAGGATCATGCAATATGACACCGGCAAGTACTGCGTCTTCTACCATCGTTATCACATCGTCTGGTCGATGAAATACCGCTACAAGGTACCGGGGCGCTGCGGTTGTGGGTGCGTGACATCTGCCGCCAGGTCTGCCGCGCGAACGGGGGCGACATCTTGTCCCGGGTGCTGTCGAGTGACCATGTCTACATGTTCGTGTCGGTGCCGCTGAAGCCCGCCATCCGGGTAAGATAAAGGGCCGTTCGTCTTATCGTGTGCAACGAGAATTTCCGCATATCCGCAAGCGCACTGGGGATGCAGGTTCCGGGGCTGGTTTTCAACCACCAACGGTGCCATCACCGAAGGCATCGTACTTCAGGACCTTGAAAATCATATCGCTAATTCTACCGGCGTCAGCCGGTAGTCGGTTAGTGGCAAAAGGAAAAAAAGCGAATATTTAATACTTGCGTATTTAAGCGATTCAGGTCTATGCTCTGTGGCAATGGGGGAAGAAAGCGTGCGCGGAAGTCACAAGTCAAATCCTGTTGACCTATTTATCATCGGCGGCGGCATCAATGGGTGCGGGATCGCGCGGGATGCTGCGGGTCGGAGGCTTTCAGTTACGCTGGCAGAGATGGACGATCTTGCATCAGCAACGTCTTCGGCATCGACAAAGCTGTTCCACGGCGGGCTTCGATATCTTGAATATTTTGAAGTGCGGCTTGTTCGTGAGGCACTTGTTGAACGCGAAACCCTGTTGCGGGCAATGCCGCATATCAGCTGGCCAATGAGATTTATACTTCCATATCATAATGATATGAGATTTGAATCCGACACGCCGACCTCACGAATCCTGAATGTTGTCATGCCCTGGATGAAGGGGCGCAGACCTGCCTGGCTGATCCGTCTGGGTCTGTTCATGTATGATCATCTTGGTGGCCGGAAGAATCTGCCCGCAACATCAACGCTGACACTTCGGGATGTGCCGGAAGGTGGGCCGCTTCAGTCGCAGTTCAGGCATGCTTATGAATACTCTGATTGCTGGGTCGAGGATTCGCGGCTTGTCGTTCTCAATGCACGTGATGCCGAGGCACGGGGTGCGACAATTCTGACCCGCGTCAAGGTTACATATGCAACACGCGAAGCGAACCTTTGGCGCATTGAAACGAAAGATATGGAAAATGGCGCTGTGCAGACCCATTTCGCCAGGGTGCTGGTGAATGCGGGCGGACCCTGGGTTGGCGATATCATACATGACAAAATTGATCTGCCCTCAAAGGAAGGGGTTCGTCTTGTCCGTGGCAGCCATATCGTGACGCGCAGGCTTTACGATCACGACAAGTGCTATTTCTTTCAGGGCAAGGATGGCCGTATCATCTTTGCCATCCCTTATGAGACCGATTTCACATTGATCGGCACTACGGATTCTGAACATGATGATCCGTCCGAGATGCCTGTCTGTACACCCGAAGAGCGTGATTACCTGATAGCCTTCGCAAATGATTATTTTGCAAGACCGATTACGGAAACGGATGTTGTCTGGAGCTATTCGGGTGTTCGCCCACTATATGATGACGGTGCATCCAGTGCCACGGCGGCAACCCGTGATTACACCCTTAAAATGAGTGCAGAAGGAGGGGCTCCGGTACTGAATATCTTTGGTGGCAAGATCACAACCTATCGTCGTCTGGCTGAAAGTGCACTTGAAAAGATCAGCGAACATCTTTCGGTATCCAGAGGGGGCTGGACCGCAGGTGTTCCATTGGCCGGCGGGGATTTTGCGGTTGATGGATTTGACCGGCTGGTTGTACGGCTGATGGAACGGTTTCCGTTCCTTGGTGACCGCTGGGCAAAGCGGCTTGTTCGTGCTTACGGTACGGAAGCCGGGGATATTCTGGATGGGGCAACCGTTGCCGGGGATCTGGGCAGGGACTTCGGTGCGACACTGACTGAGGCTGAAGTTCTCTGGCTGATGAACCGTGAATATGCACGTACGGCCGAAGATGTTGTCTGGAGGCGCTCAAAACTTGGACTCCGGCTTGAGGACGACGAAATCAGGGCACTGGACAGCTGGATGAAGGACCGCAGGAAAATGGTCACTGCGGCAGAGTAGAACCGCAACCGACAATAAGAAATTCTGCGGGTGGGAGGAAATTGATGACGCTTGAACTGAAAGGCGTATCGAAGACGGTTGAGGGGAAAGTACATATTACCCCTATGGACCTGACGCTTGAAAAGGGCACGATGAATGTGCTGCTGGGTCCGACGCTTTCGGGGAAGACGTCCCTCATGCGGCTGATGGCGGGGCTGGATCGCCCGACGACGGGTCAGGTTTTCTGGAATGGCGAGGATGTCACCGGAATACGGGTTCAGGACCGTCAAGTGGCAATGGTTTATCAGCAGTTTATCAATTATCCATCCATGACGGTCTATGACAATATCGCGTCCCCCATGAAACTGATGGGCATTGGCAAGGCGGAAATTGACCGCCGGGTTCGCGAAAACGCCGAACTGATGAAACTGACCCCGCTGCTTGCCCGCAAGCCGCTGGAACTGTCTGGCGGGCAGCAACAGCGTTGCGCACTGGCACGCGCATTGGTCAAGAATGCGGGCCTGGTCCTTCTTGATGAACCACTGGCCAATCTTGACTACAAATTGCGGGAGGAGTTGCGGGTGGAAATACCGCGGATATTTGAAGCGTCCGGTTCGATTTTTGTCTATGCTACGACAGAACCCGAAGAAGCGCTTCTGCTGGGTGGAAATACCGCCACGCTATGGGAAGGCCGTGTAACGCAATTCGGTCAGACGCCCGAAGTCTATCGCCAGCCTGTTGACGCCACGACCGCACGTGTCTTCAGTGACCCGCCGATGAATTTCCTGAAAATTTCGAAAATCAATAACCGGCTGATGTTCGGGAATGGTCAAGATACAGGCACAGTGGGGCGCCTTGCCGGTTTGCCGGACGGGCGCTATCTGGCCGGATTCCGGCCCAACCATCTTGAAATCCGGCAACATGCAAATGATGCGCTGAAGTTTACCACACAGCTGCAGATCACGGAACTGACAGGTTCGGAAACCTTTGTGCATCTTGATCATCACGGTACCCGCTGGGTTGGCCTGATCCAGGGTGTGCATGACCTGAAAATCGGTGATCCACTGGATGTCTGGCTGGATCTGCGCCACGTCTATATCTTCGGTGAGGATGGTGGACTTGTCGCCCCGGCCGACTATGCCGTACTGGCAGCCTAGGGGAAGGGAACATGGCAAAGATCACGCTTGATAATCTGGCGCATTCCTATCTTCCGAAACCGGTATCAGAGGCGGATTTTGCGCTCAAGGAACTCAATTACGATTGGCAGGATGGCGAAGCCTATGCGCTTCTGGGTTCGTCCGGTTGCGGAAAGTCAACCCTGCTCAATATCATCTCGGGTCTGCTTATCCCGTTACAGGGGCGCATCCTGTTTGATGACAGGGATGTCACCGCAGCCCCGACGGCTGAGCGCAATATCGCACAGGTGTTCCAGTTCCCGGTCGTCTACGACACAATGACGGTTCACGATAATCTGGCCTTTCCCCTTCGAAACCGCGGACGTGATGAAGCCTATGTCGCCAGCCGTGTCCAGGAAATTGCACGGATGATCGGTATGGAGGACATGTTGCACAAGAAGGCGCGGGGCCTTGGTGCCGATGCCAAGCAAAAGATCAGCCTTGGGCGTGGCATGGTCCGCAAGGACGTGAATGCATTGCTGTTTGATGAACCGCTGACCGTGATTGACCCGCATATGAAATGGGAATTGCGTACCCAGCTGAAGCAGCTTCATCATGATTTTGGTCATACGATGATCTATGTCACCCATGACCAGACAGAGGCACTGACCTTCGCCGACAAGGTTGTGGTGATGTATGATGGACGCGTGGTCCAGATCGGTACGCCGCAAGAACTTTTTGAACGTCCCGAGCATACATTTGTCGGGTATTTCATCGGCTCTCCGGGCATGAATGTGATCCCTGCAAAGGTTGACGGGACCAGAGCCTATATCAACGGGTCACATGTTGATTTGTCTGCCGGGTACGGTGTCCCGGATGGCAAGGTGGAAATCGGTATACGCCCCGAATTTGCAGAGCTATGCGAGACCGGCGGGCTTCCGGTAAAGATACGCCGGGTTGAGGATGCCGGCCGCCACAAGATCATCCGCGCCGAATGCTTCGGGCAGGATATCAATATTATCGCGGGAGAGGGTGATCCGATCAGCCCTGATATGAACCGGGTCCGCTTCGATCCCGCACGTGTGAATGTTTACGCAAATGACTGGCGAATCCTGCCACGGGGGGAAGTCGCGTGATGCAACAGAAAACTGTAAATCAGAAAGCCTGGTTTCTTGTCCTTCCGGTCCTGTTCCTGGTGGCCTTTTCTGCGGTCATTCCGTTGATGACGGTTGTCAATTACTCGGTTCAGGACACCTTCGGAAACAACCAGTTTTTCTGGGCCGGCCTTGAATGGTACAGGGAAATGCTTGGCAATGAGCGGATGTGGGATGCACTTCAGCGTCAGTTGCTATTTTCCGGCACCATTCTCGCAATCGAGATTCCACTGGGTATTTTCGTTGCGCTGAATATGCCAAAATCCGGCTTCTGGTCATCCTTTTGTCTGGTGCTGATGTCTCTGCCCCTGCTGATTCCATGGAACGTGGTAGGGACGATCTGGCAGATCTTCGGTCGTGTCGATATCGGCCTTTTGGGCTATACACTGGATGCGTTGGGAGTGAATTATAACTATACGCAGAATCCTGTTGCGGCGTGGCTGACAATCATCGTGATGGATGTCTGGCACTGGACCTCGCTTGTGGCCCTTCTGGCTTTTGCCGGTCTCAAATCAATCCCCGATGCTTATTATCAGGCTGCAAAGATTGATCAGGCCAGCCGCTGGAAGGTGTTTCGCTATATCGAGTTGCCGAAGATGTCCGGCGTTCTGATGATTGCGATCCTGCTGCGCTTCATGGACAGCTTCATGATCTATACGGAGCCTTTTGTCGTCACTGGGGGAGGGCCGGGTAATTCAACCACATTACTGTCCATTGACCTTGTCAAGATGGCCCTTGGGCAGTTTGACCTTGGCCCGGCGGCGGCTTTCTCGATCATGTATTTTCTGGTGATCATGCTGATTTCATGGGTGTTCTATACTGTCATGACCAATCTTGACAAAAAAGGGGTATAGAATGACCGACGCAACCATTGCCCATCCCAGGACACGTACGCGCAGGCTGCCAAAAGTCAATTCCCGCGCGATTGTCATGGGGCTTTATCTGCTGTTCCTGATGCTGCCGATCTATTGGCTGCTGAACATGAGCCTGAAAACCAATGCCGAGATCCTTGGCGATTTCACCCTATGGCCGCGTAACCTGACACTGACCAATTACAAGACGATCCTGACCGATCCGGCCTGGTATATGGGTTATGTGAATTCATTGATCTATGTGGTGATGAATACAGTCATCTCACTTCTGGTGGCCTTGCCCGCAGCCTATGCTTTTTCGCGGTATTCATTTATGGGTGACAAGCATCTGTTCTTCTGGCTGCTGACAAACCGCATGGCGCCACCAGCGGTCTTTGCTTTGCCTTTCTTTCAGCTTTATTCTTCAATCGGGCTGTTTGATACGCATATCGCGGTAGCACTGGCACATTGCCTGTTCAACGTACCGCTTGCTGTCTGGATTCTGGAAGGATTCATGCGTGGAGTGCCCAGAGAGATTGACGAAACCGCCTATATTGACGGATACAGCTTTGGCAGGTTCTTCGTAAAGGTCTTCATGCCGCTGATCTCATCGGGGATTGGGGTTGCTGCATTCTTCTGCTTCATGTTCTCGTGGGTTGAACTTTTGCTGTCCCGGACATTGACGACGGTGAATGCCAAGCCCATTGCCGCAACCATGACACGGACTGTTGGTGCCGCCGGTGTAGATTGGGGAGTCCTGGCAGCAGCCGGTGTCCTGACCATCGTTCCGGGTGCGCTCGTGATCTGGTTTGTACGCAACTATATTGCCAAAGGCTTTGCCCTCGGGCGTGTCTGATCAGGAGGGATAACCGTCATGGACTGGATGGCATGGACCTGGCCTACCGCAGCCTTTTTCGGAACCATTGCAGTGTTGCTGGTGATCTTCACCGTGCTTGCGATCCGGTTTCCCGAAACGCCCCGTACCGGTGTTCTCGGGATTGAGACAACACGCGGAGATCGTCTTTTCATCACGCTGCTCGGTTCAGCCTTTATCAACCTGATCTGGCTTGGTCTTGTCGGAACCATGCAGCCCTTGGCGCTTGCCGTCTGCCTGATCTACGCAACCGCCGTGTTCTGCTGGGTGTAATTGTTCCGGTCAGGGCCGTTCTGGCTGTGACCGTCAGGGTAAATAACTGAAATCCGGTTCATCAATAAGGGAGGCAACCATGAACCCGAAGACTTCAACCGCCATGGCGCTTGCGCTTGGCCTGCTGAGCAGCCCGGCCTGGGCCGATATGGAGGCTGCCAAGGCCTTCCTGGATGCCGAGATCGGGGATATGTCATCCCTGTCGCGCGAAGAGCAGGAAGCTGAAATGCAGTGGTTTATAGACGCGGCTCAGCCTTTTGCAGGGATGGAAATCAAGGTCGTTTCAGAAACGATCACCACGCATGAATATGAAAGTCAGGTCCTTGCTCCGGCCTTTGAGAAGATCACCGGTATCAAACTGACCCACGACCTGATCGGCGAAGGTGATGTGGTCGAGAAACTGCAGACCCAGATGCAGTCGGGCGAGAATATCTATGATGCCTATGTCAACGATTCCGATCTGATCGGAACCCATTGGCGTTATCAGCAGGTCCGCAACCTGACTGACTGGATGGCGAATGAGGGTATGGATGTCACCAATCCGGGACTGGATCTTGGTGATTTCATCGGGAGTCAGTTTACCACAGCCCCGGATGACAAACTGTATCAGCTTCCGGATCAGCAGTTCGCAAACCTGTACTGGTTCCGTTATGACTGGTTCACTGATCCGGACATCATGGCCGAATTCAAGGAAAAATACGGCTATGATCTGGGTGTGCCGGTCAACTGGTCAGCCTATGAAGACATCGCCGAATTCTTCACGGGCCGGAATATTGACGGTGTCGATATCTATGGTTCGATGGATTACGGCAAGAAAGATCCGTCACTTGGCTGGCGCTATACCGATGCGTGGATGTCCATGGCAGGCATGGGTGACAAGGGTGAACCCAACGGCCTGCCGGTTGATGAATGGGGTATCCGCGTCAATGAAAAATCGCAGCCGGTCGGTGCCTGTATGGCCCGCGGTGGGGCAGCCAACAGTCCCGCAGCTGTCTATGCCGTGGATAAGGCCATCGAATGGCTGAACAAGTACTCGCCGCCTTCGGCCATGGGTATGACGTTCTCGGAAGCGGGTCCGGTTCCGGGTCAGGGCAATATTGCCCAGCAAATGTTCATGTATACCACATTTGTCGCCCCTCTTGTCGACAGTCCTGCGGTGATGAATGAGGATGGTACCCCGAAATGGCGTCTCGCCCCTTCACCTCATGGTGCTTACTGGGAAGAGGGCATGAAGGTTGGTTATCAGGATGTCGGATCGTGGACTCTGATGAAGTCCACACCAGATGATCGTGCCAAGGCTGCGTGGCTCTATGCGCAATTCGTGACCTCGAAGACCGTGGATGTGAAAAAGGCCCATGTTGGCCTGACCTTTATCCGCGAATCCACGGTGCAGCATGAAAGCTTTACGGAACGTGCACCAAAACTTGGTGGCCTGGTCGAATTCTATCGCTCGCCCGATCGTGTCCGCTGGTCGCCGACAGGTACCAACGTACCAGATTATCCAAAGCTGGCACAATTGTGGTGGCAGAATATCGGTGACGCCATGTCCGGTGCAAAACCTGCACAGGACGCACTCGACAGCCTGTGTGCCGATATGGAAAGCGTGATGGAGCGTCTGCAACGTGCCGGCATTCAGGGTGATCTTGGTCCGGTGATGAACGAAGAAAAGGATCCGCAGGAATGGCTGGCTGCGGAAGGTGCACCAAAGCCGAAGATCGAAAACGAACGCGATGAACCCCAGACCGTTTCCTATGATGAACTGGTGGCTTCCTGGCAGTAACCCTGTCAAAGAAGGGGGCGGGCTTCCTGCCTGCCCTCTTCCTTCTCTTTTGCTGTGTGATCATGGCATATCGCAAAAGAAAATCCTGAGGATGGACAATAACTGGCCGGGAGAAAAATATGACCTATCTGCTGGCAATTGATCAGGGTACGACTTCAACCCGGTCAATCCTGTTTGATGAAAACCTGTCGGTTGCCGCTTCCGTACAAGAAGAATTCGATCAGCACTTCCCCCAAAGCGGATGGGTGGAACATGCTGCGCCAGATCTCTGGGCAACCACGGTTGCAACCTGTCGCGCTGTTATCAGCAAGGCCCAGGTCGATATGAAGGATATTGCGGCAATCGGGATTACCAATCAGCGCGAAACGACACTGGTATGGGACCGCAAGACCGGAAAGCCAGTCTATAACGCCATTGTCTGGCAGGATCGCCGTACTTCGGACATGTGCAGGCGTCTGAGATCAGAAGGCTTTGAGGCTGTTGTGACCGAAAAGACCGGCCTGCTGCTTGATCCCTATTTTTCGGCAACGAAACTGGCCTGGATTCTTGATACGGTTGAAGGTGCAAGGACAAGGGCCAAGGCCGGTGAACTGGTATTTGGTACCGTGGATAGCTGGCTGGTCTGGAACCTGACAGGCGGCAAGGTACATGCGACGGATGCGACCAATGCAGCACGGACCATGCTATACGACATTCACAAGGGTTGCTGGTCATCGACGATTTGCGGGAGACTGGACATTCCTATGGACATGCTTCCCGAAGTGCGTGATTGCGATGCCGATTTCGGCATGTGCCGTTCCGATCTTTTTGGCCGTCCAGTCCCGATTCTCGGTATTGCCGGGGATCAGCAGGCGGCAACTATCGGGCAGGCCTGCTTCCGGCCGGGCATGGTGAAATCAACCTACGGCACAGGTTGTTTTGCGCTGCTCAATACCGGGAATACTCCGGTCATATCGCAAAACCGGTTGCTAACAACCATCGCCTACCGGATCGGAGGCAAGACGACCTATGCTCTCGAAGGATCCATCTTCATTGCCGGTGCCGTGGTGCAATGGTTGCGTGATGAGCTGAAAATTATCGGGAATGCGGCTGAAACCCAGATTCTTGCCGAAAGGGCTGATACTGCGCAGGAACTTATCATCGTGCCGGCTTTTACCGGCCTTGGTGCCCCATACTGGAATGCGGAGTGTCGTGGCGCAGTTTATGGTCTTACTCGTAGTTCCGGACCCGAAGAGTTTGCCCGTGCATCTCTTGAGAGCGTTGGTTTCCAGACCCGCGACCTGATTGAGGCAATGAAAGCGGACTGGGAGGCAGCACATGGTGATGTGCAGATGAACACATTACGTGTCGATGGCGGAATGAGTGCTTCTGACTGGACGATGAATTTTCTGTCCGACATTCTGGATGCACCAGTTGAACGTCCCAGGGTACTTGAGACAACCGCCATGGGCGTCGCATGGCTTGCAGGCCAGAAGGCAAGTGTATTGCCTGACATGGAAACATTCGCCTCTTCCTGGGAAAAGGATGCGGACTTTGTTCCCGGCATGGCTGAAACAGAACGTAATCGTAAATATGCCGCATGGAAAAAAGCCATTGAGGCAACAATTGGCTTTACGTCATCCGGTGTCATGAATTTACCATAAAAGCGTTACATGCTTTTTGCGTTGTGTGGTCAGGATTGGATGAACCAATCGGAGCTGACCATGAAATTTTGCACTGCACTACTTACCCTGACCGCCTCTCTCATGGCTTCCAGTGCTGTGGCTGAGATGGCAATCAATCAGCAGGACAGCAAATGGTTTACGGATGCCGAAATCAGATTGAATGAACTGGCCACCATTACCCCGAATACCAACCGGGCCAAGAATGTCATTCTTTTCATTGCTGATGGAAATGGTATCGGCACCAACTATGCCACACGTCTGTGGGTTGGTCAGCAGGCCGGTGGTTTGGGTGAGGATCATGTTCTGCCGCAGGAAGGTTTTCCCAATCTGGCATTGGTGAAGACCTATACCAGCAATGGGCAGACCCCTGATTCAGCACCAACGGCCAGTGCCATGAATACTGGCATCAAATCGCGCAATGGCACAATTAATATTGATGATGCCGGTGCCTATGGCAGTTGCGATGCGGCAAATAAAGCCGGTCTGACCACCTTTGCCGAGATTGTCAGCGACATGGGCAAGTCGGTCGGGGTTGTCACAACCGCACGTCTCACTCATGCAACTCCGGCTGCTGTTTATGCTAAAACCGCCAACCGCGACTGGGAAGACAACACGGCACTGCCTGATAATTGCGCCCAGAAAGATATTGCGGCGCAACTGGTTGATGCCATTGATAACGGTACCATTGACTTTGCCATGGGGGGCGGTCGTCATCACTTCCTGCCGGCCGGTATAATGGATGACGAAGGTAACGAGGGCCGCCGGACTGATGATCGCAATCTGGTTGATGAGATTGAAGACAAGGGCTGGCAATATGTCTGGAATGATGAAACTGCCAAGGCTGCCGATCCGGAAAAGCCGGTCCTGGGGCTGTTTGAAGCCAGCCACATGCTTTATGAAGATGACCGCACGGATGAACCCTCACTGGCCGAGATGACTGAAATGGCCATCGATAACCTGTTAAATAACAAGGAAGGCTTCTTCCTGGAGGTTGAGGCTGGCCGGGTTGATCATGCCAACCATGATACCAATCTGCATCGTGCCGTAACAGATGGTGCTGCCTTTGCCGAGGCGATTGAAAAAGCTCTGCTGATGGTAAATCTGGACGAGACACTGATCATTGTGACCGCAGATCACGGACATGGAACCTCCTTTAACGGCTATTGCGGGTTGGGTACGCCGATTACCGGCCTGTGCTATCAGGTTGACAGCAACGGCAACGCGCATAGTGAGGAACCCAGTATCGGTCTGGATGGCAAGCCCTATACGGTTGCGGGCTATCTGAATGGTACTCACGACCGGACCTGACGCAGGAACAGGCAACCAATGCTGATTATATTCAGCAATCGCTGATTCCTCTGCCCTCGGAAACCCATTCGGGTGCAGATGTTGCAGTCATGGCCAATGGTCCTTGGTCGCATTTGCTTCGTGGTGTGATTGAACAGAACATGATCTTCCACGTTATGCGTAAGGCAGTCACTGCTGAATAAGGGCCAGTTCCGGATGGTTGTTGAGTATCCACGTCTGGGTTACAACCCTCTGACGTCCAGTCGAACCTGCTTCAGCGCGAAGAATCGGATCATGTATAGCCTGTCCGGGATGAATTGATTCAGAATTTCTTTTCGAAGATTTCATCTGTTAGAGCGGTTCAGGTTTTGAGGGAAGCGTAGCCTGCGCTTTGGCTATAGTTTGCGCACTCTTGTGGTGTGAACCGGTCGAGGGTCGTGCCGACGGCGCACCATAGCGTGTCTCGTGTCCGTGCGCTTACGTCCCGCATCCAGAGTTTGAGCTTCGGGAACGCCTGTTCGATGGGGTTCAGATCGGGACTATAGGGCGGCAGGAACAGCAAATGCGCCCCGGCCTCCCGGATGGCTTGGCGCA
>JBKEAB010000077.1:0-3072 GCA_047971845.1 Paracoccus sp. (in: a-proteobacteria)
CGGCCGATCCAGTTCTTCATGTCGGCCGGGCAAGTGAGCGACTACACCGGCGCGGCGGCGCTGCTGGTCAGTTTGCCAGAGGCCGGCTGGATGCTTGTGGACAGGGGCTATGACGCCGACTGGTTCCGAGAAGCGTTGAAAGACAAGGGGATAAGAGTAAGCATCCCCGGCCGAAAGACCCGCAAGAAGGCGGTCAAATACTACAAACGGCGCTACAAACGCCGCAATCGCATCGAGATCATGTTCGGGCGCCTCAAGGACTGGCGCCGCGTTGCAACCCGATACGACCGATGTCCCGAGACCTTCTTTTCCGCCATCCTCCTCGCTGCAACCGTCATCTTCTGGCTATAACCAAGAACGAGTCCTGACCCTAGCGTCAGCTCTCCCGAGTTTATCATTTTCCAGAATGAATCGTTTGAATTTCGGCGACCAGACGCGCCGTCCAGCCGGAGTTACAGGTATGGAAAAGCCGAAGGCCTGAAGTGGCGGATTGTTCTTTTCAGCCATGCGATCCTCGTTGTTTGACGGGATCGTATCATGCCTAGGCTGCAGGTTTCAGGTGGTCTGGCGGGGGCCACATGCAACGCTTACGGAGATCAGACATCGGCCTCAACAATTGCGCGGGCCAGAACCGGTACTGAATCGCGATTCAGGCCCGCGATATTCAATCGTGAATCACCGACCATGTAGATCGCGGCATCCTGCTTCATCCGGACGACCTGTTCCGGGGGTGCGCCAAGACGCGAGAACATGCCGCGGTGACTGGCGATAAAGTCGAACTTGTCGCTACCCGTCAGGCTGCGCAGTTCTTCTGCTAGCTGGGTCCGCAATCCCAGCATGGATTGGCGGACCTCTTCCAGTTCTGCTTTCCAGTCGGAAGACAGTGCGGAATCTGTCAGGATTGTTGATACGATCCGTGCCCCATGATCCGGCGGAAAACTGTAGTTCTGACGGTTCAGATAGGCCATGGCTCCTTGTGAAAGATCCCGGGATGCACCATTCTCCGATAACGCCATCAATATCCCGGTACGTTCACGATAGATACCAAAATTCTTCGAGCAGGATGCTGCAACAAGGACCTCGGGCAAGCGCGAAGCAATCATGCGGGTTGCGGCGGCATCTGCATCCAGACCATTACCAAAGCCTTGATAGGCCAGATCAATCAGAGGTATGGCCCCGGTTTTTTCCAGCACGGCAGCAATCGTATCCCATTGCCTGGCCGTCGGATTGGCCCCGGTTGGATTATGACAGCAACCATGCAGCAATACGATATCGCCCTTTTTCGCCCGGCCGATACCTTCCAGCATGGCGTCAAACGCGACTCCGCGAGTGTTATTGTCGAAATACGGATACATTTCAAACGTCTGACCCATGAAGTTCAGGATTGAAATATGGTTGGGCCAGGTTGGATCCGATACATGGATTACCGCATCCGGGTTGGCCATCCGCACCAGTTCCAGTGCCTGCCTGATTGCTCCCGTACCGCCAACAGTCCCAACCGAAGCCAGACGATCCGCAGGTACTGTCCCCAGAACCAGTCTGGCCATGGCATCTCGGTATTCCTCTGCACCGGCCAGACTCGTATAGGATTTGCTGTCCTGAGTTTCCCAGATCTTACGCTCGGCAGCCTTGACGGCACGCATCACCGGGGTCAGCCCGTTCGCATCCTTGTAAACACCTACGCCAAGATCAATCTTTCCCTGTCTTGTATCAGCCTTGTATTCAGCCATCAGCGACAGGATCTTGTCAGGAGCCTGTGGTTTCAGATTACCAAGCATCATACATCTCCGGTTGCAACTTTCAGATCAGGATAGGCACCCCATTCGGTCCATGACCCATCATAGAGCGCGTGATCGCGATGGCCCAGTCTTTCCAGAGCCAGCGACAGTGAAGCGGCAGTAATACCGGATCCGCAACTGGTAATGACAGGACGATCCAGTTCTATTCCTGCCGCGTCAAATTCGGCCCGCAAGGAAGAAATGTCCTTCATTGTACCATTATCATGATACAGATCGCCAACAGGCAGGTTCTTTGCCCCGGGGATATGGCCGGATGCAAGCCCGGCGCGGGGCTCCGGAACCATCCCGAGAAAGCGTGCGGCAGGACGTGCATCCACGATTTCATGGCTATTCAGCTTTGACGCTGATGCGACTTGTGTCACATCACGTACCAACCCCGGAACCGGATGTGCAGAGAACGAACTGCGTCGCAAGGGCGATGTCAGATTATCGGCTGCGTGACCATCGGCAAGCCATTTTGCCAGCCCACCATCCAGCACGGCGATATCGGTTTTTCCCATCAGCCGGAACATCCACCAGACCCGTGCCGCACTATGGGTTGCCGCATTGTCATAAACCACGACCTGATGCCCGTCACCGATCCCCATGGTACGCATATGGCGTGCAAACCGCTCTGCTGATGGAGCCATATGCGGCAGGCTTGTGTCCGGCTCCGAAATTCGGTCAATATCAAAAAATTGCGCACCAGGGATATGCTGAATCGCAAATTCTGCCCGGGCATCGCGCCCGACAGATGGCATGTGCCAGCTGCCATCAAGAATTCGTAGGTCAGGATCGTTCAGGCGTGTGGCCAGCCAGTTGGTTGATACCAGCGTTTGAGGATCGTCAGTCAACGCGGGCCTCCCTCCCGGCAGATTCACTGCTGTCTCTAACCCCGTGTCCCACGGCAGGCAATGGGAGATATCGGATTGTCACAGGCTTAAGGCCGATGCGCTTAGCCCATTTGCTATTCAGGTCGCAAATCTTGCCCAACTTCTGCCTGGGCCAAGGTGATCCAGCTGCTATGGAAGCGTTAACCAATTGCTTAGATCCTGTCTCGGCCTATCCGATTCAGGATTCCCGGCTACGCCATGATGCGGTCTCTGTGGGTGAGGCGGATATTGGGGGTGCTTGGGCAAGCCGCATCCATTGGAACTATGCACGCAGGCCGCTGCGTTCGTTGACGAGGGGTACAGGCACCGTGAAGCGGCGCGGCACTTCCGGGTCTCGCTGAAATTCGTAGACGACCTGATCAGGCTGCGACAGGACACCGGATCGCTGTCGCCGCGACCGC
>JBKEAB010000078.1:0-7924 GCA_047971845.1 Paracoccus sp. (in: a-proteobacteria)
CCCGGTCGTCTTCGCAAGCTTAACCATGTCATTGACGAACTTGACCGATACCCTGAAACGCGCCGCCGCTGACCGGTGCGTGTTGCCCCCGGACACATGATCCACGACACGCTGTCGAAGTTCAATAGGATGCGGCTTACCCATCGTTGATCCCCAATATCTGCCTCAAAGACAGGGAATCACAGCGCCTCATCCAAAGGAAGTATGAATCTCAATACGTGCAGCACGCTCTAGCCAAGAAAAACAGGTTCGACAGATGACGGCTCAGAGTTTTGTACTCCGGACCGTCTCATTTGGCGGCTGGTGATGACCAGGTGTTGCGATCAGTTGGGTATACGGAATCCATGTTCTGCCGGTCGCGCACAAACGCGAACGGAACCGTGCGGGGCTCGAATTGGCCTCTCCATAGCGCATGACACTTGAACCAACACAGCACCAACACCCTGCATTTCAATGAAAAATCAGGGCGAACTTTGTTTTTCGCCGCCTTTATATTGGCGCGTAGCGCCAATATAAAGGTAGGCTGTCCACCGCAAAAGCTAGCAAATAGGGGGTAATTTACACCGCTTACGGATGAGGCATCAGTCCAGGGTTCTTTGAGCAAAGAAGGAGAATTTTCCTATCAGTCTTGCCTTGTCGGGCTGACAGTGATGGGTGTGTCCTATACGGAGCAGGATCCGGTCAGGGTGGCTGATAACCCGGATTGCGGGATGACGCACCCGTTTCTGGTCACTGAAATTCAGCCTGATCTGATAATTGCCGGAGAGGGGGGCAGGATGCGCTGCGAGACCGCGCTTCAGCTTGCGCTCTGGACCCGGATGGAGGCACAACCTGCGGCCCGGTTTTTGCCCGGTGCGCCCGAAATCACCGAAATCCTGCCTGGTTCGGTATATGAATGCCGCGAACGTGTCGGAGGTCATTCCGGCAAACTGTCCGAGCATGCGCTTGGTAATACTTTTGATATCATGGGGTTGCGATTTTCAAACGGTTCTGAAATGATGATTGCACTGCGGAATGATACCGGTGGCGTGGAAGAAGCCTTTCAGAAGGCGATACGCTATGGTGCCTGTCTGTACTTCACAACAGTCTTGGGACCGGGATCAAATGCAGCCCATGATGATCACATGCATTTCGATATTATGACCCGCCGGAATGGCTGGCGGTTATGTGAATAGGTTCCCTGATCGTCCCCTCAATACTGGCGGATCCTGTTTTTGTTTGTGGTGTCCGCAAGGCATCGGCCAGCATTGCAAAACTGGCAGTGCATCCGTCAGGGCTGTGTCTGGTTACGAATGTATCGAGTGCGGGATAAAGACGGACGGCTTCGTCAAGGTTGGGGTCGCTTCCGGTAACGTAAAGTCCGGCTTTGATCATCAGTTCGGATTCTGCATAGGTTCCGAGCATTGTCCGTGCACGGCTGATTAATGCATTTTCCGTCTGGCTGGCGGCATGGGGCAGAGCACGGGAGACCGATCTCAGGATATCGACAGCCGGAAAGCGGCCACGTTCGGCAATGGCACGATCCAGAACGACATGACCGTCCAGAACGCCACGCAGGATATCGGCGATTGGTTCTTCCATGTCTGATCCCGCAACGAGGACGGAGAATATTCCGGTGATATCGCCCGTGCCTTCTGGTCCTGGCCCGGCTCTTTCCGACAGCGACATGATCAGATGTGATGTTGATGGGGGGAAGCCGCGATAGGATGCGCCTTCGCCGGCAGCCAGTGCTATTTCACGATGTGCTTCGGCAAAGCGGGTAATCGAGTCGGCCAGAAACAGGACATGTTTTCCCTGATCGCGGAAATGTTCGGCCACGGTCATTGCCGTCCAAGCACAGCGGCGCCGGATCAGGGGGGACTGGTCAGATGTTGCTGCAATCATGATTGCACGCGCCATGCCTTCTGGGCCCAGAACCGTTTCGACGAATTCGCGAAGCTCCCGCCCGCGTTCCCCGATCAGGGCGATGATGACCAGGTCCGCCTGCACCCCCCGCGAAAGGCTGGACAGCAAAGTCGATTTTCCAACACCTGAACCGGCGAACAGACCAATCCGCTGTCCTCGTACGATCGGAAGGAGTGTATCGAATATGGCCAGACCAGTATTCAGACGTGCGCCTAGTCGCTTGCGGGTGACGGCTTCCGGGGCAGGAAGGTTGAAGGCACGTGGCTGGCTGCCCTGGGCAAGTGGCCGACCGTCTATAGGTCGGCCAAGGGGATCAATGATGCGGCCGATCCATGCGGTGGATGGGGCTAGGTATGGAGCAAAGATCAGCTCGACCTCTGTGCCGATGGATAGGCCCTCGGCGGGGGATTCGGGCAGAACATCTGCTGTTTTTTCGCCCAGGGCCACGATTTCACCGGTCTGTCCGGTAATTGCCGACAAGATGACACGATCCCCGATTGATGCGTGTGTGCTCAACCCCGCCACACGGACAAGACCCGCACGGATTTCCGTCACGGACCCGAAATACTGTGCGGGGCGCAAACGCTGGATACGGGCGGAAATTGATTCAAGTTTATCCATTTTGATCCCTGTCATGGTGAAGACCGTTTTTTGTGAAACCATTTCTAAACCTGTTGAGGTTAAGACCGGGTTATCGCAGCAGAGGAGAAGCCTCATTGTTGGAAAAACTTGAAACAGTCCGCATGTCGCAAGCCATGACTGCACATGCAGTTGAACGTGCGAAAGTTGTGGCCGGGAATGTCGCAAATGCGGACACACCCGGTTATCGCACACGTGATCTGCCTCCTTTTCCGGAAATCTATCGCGATAACGGCGTGAACCCGATGCGGACCACCAGGATCAGGCATTTTTCCACCAACAACACGGGTGGGATATCTGCCAGAACCATTGAACAGCAGGGTGGACGCTCGCCCAATGGCAACTCTGTATCTCTGGAAGATGAGATGGTCAGGATAGCCGAGGTCAAGCGCCAGCATGAGATCTCTCTGGCGGTTTACCGGTCTTCACTGACCATGCTGCGCAGTGCGATGGGGAGATCGTAAGTCATGGAAAAGACAGTTTCCACAACGCAGATTGCGGCATATGGTATGCGTGCTCAAGCTGATCGGCTGCGTCATGTATCTGAAAATATTGCAAATGCCGACACGCCCGGCTATCGCCGCAAGCTGGTAACCTTTGACGCCGTGATGGACCGTGGGCAGCCAAGTGGTCTGGTCAGGGCATCCCGTCCCATGCTTGATCAAAATGAGCTGGCACGGATTTATGATCCTGCGCATCCGATGGCGGATAGGCAGGGGTTCTATGATGGATCGAATGTCGATCTTGTCACTGAAATTGCCGACGCACGGGAGGCCAGCCGTAGTTATGAGGCCAACCTGCGTATCTTCGAACAATCACGCCAGATGTCATCTTCATTGCTTGACCTGCTGCGTCGCTGAAAGGGTTTCCCGTGATTTCTGCAAGTAATGCCATTAATGCCTATATGCGTGCGGCTGATATTGCTGTGCCTGCATCTTCACCTCGGACTACGCTGTCTGATACCGCCGGTAGTTTTGAACAAGTCATGGCTGCGGTTGATCAGGCGGCAATCGGTGCTATGTCCGGCACAACCGATACACATGTCCTGGTCCAGTCCCTGACTGAGGCCGAGCTTGCTCTTAATGCCGCCGTGGCTATCCGGGACAAGGTGGTTGAAGCCTATCAGGAAATCCTGCGGATGCCTGTGTGAGATGGATGAAAACCTGATTTTTGATCTTGTCCGCCAAGCTTTATGGATTGCTGTGCGCATGTCGGCACCATTGCTGATGGTAGCGCTTGTGACTGGCGTACTTATCGGCCTGTTTCAGGCTTTGACCTCGGTACAGGAAATGACACTGACATTCGTACCGAAGATCGGACTGATGCTGGCGGTTTTCTGGGCTTCCATGAGCTTCATGACAGCGGTTCTGAGCGGTTTCTTTACAGAGACCCTGATCCCTCTGATGCAAGGTGGCTGAACAATGGATAACGCAATCTATGCAACATTGACCCGGCAATCGGGCCTGATGCGCGAAATGCAGATCATTGCCAATAATATTGCCAATTCTGAAACCAATGGATTCCGCCGTGAAGGTGTTATCTTTTCGGAATATCTTGCGGCAATGGGAAATGGCCGTGAAGGGCTGTCCATGGCGCATGCACGGGGCAGGTTGCTGGATCTGGAACAGGCCGGCATGACACTGACAGGTGGTGCCTATGATCTGGCAATAGATGGTCCGGGCTTTTTTGCCGTGCAGACCCCGGAAGGAACCAGAATTACACGGGCTGGCGCATTTTTTGTCTCTTCTGAGGGCGAACTGATGACGGCTGATGGGTTCAGATTGCTGGATGGAGGGCAGGCACCGATCCAGATCCCGCCTAGTGTAAGGCATGTTGCAATTGGTTCCGATGGAACGGTTTCGGCTGATGGGGAACAGATTGCACAGGTAGGGCTGTTTTCTGCGCCCGATCCAGGGACCATGATCCGTAGTGGAGGGACCTTGTTTGCGGCAGATGGCAATGCTCTGCAACCGGCCGAAAATGCGCGGATCCAGCAGGGTTTCCTGGAAGATTCAAACGTTGATCCAATTGTCGAGATGAGTCGGATGATTGAGGTGCAGCGTGCATATGAAATTGGCCAGACACTTCTTGATCGCGAAGACAAACGTATTCGCGACACCATATCCTCCATGACCCGTTAACGGAGAAATCAGATGAAAGCCCTTCAGATTGCCGCAACCGGCATGAGTGCGCAGCAAACCCGGGTAGAGGTGATTTCCAATAACCTCGCGAATATGTCTACCACCGGATATAATGCCCGGCGCGCCGAATTTTCCGACTTGCACTATCAGCAGGCCGTTCGTCCGGGTACCATCGCGGCAGCGGATGGTACGATTGTTCCGGCGGGAATCCAATTGGGCCTTGGCGCACGGCCGACAGCTGTGACGATCAATGTTGCTCAGGGTTCATTGACCTCAACCGGTGGTGATCTGGATATCGCCATTGAAGGTCATGGTTATATTGAGGTCACGATGCCTTCGGGTATGCCGGCATATACCCGTGACGGGGCCCTGAAGCGTGCTGCGGATGGGCAGATTGTGACCTCTGACGGTTATCCGGTTGCTCCGGGGATTACCATTCCGGATGATGCGCGGAGTCTGTCGATCAACGCGGATGGTGAGGTTTATGCGTATTTTGGCGACCGCGTCGAACCAGAGCTTCTGGGTCAGCTTACACTTGCCGGGTTTGCGAATGAAAAGGGGTTGGAAGCGACAGGATCGAACCTGTTTCAGGAAACCAATGCGTCTGGCCCGGCCCTGGTGTCATACCCTGGTCAGGAAGGACTTGGGACTGTCCGGCAGGGCTATCTGGAAGATAGTGCGGTTGACCCTGTTCGTGAGTTGACTGAGCTGATCAAGGCCCAGCGAGGGTATGAGCTGAACGCCAAGGTTATCACGGCAGTGGACCAGATGCTTGGTGCAACTGTACAGGTGCGCTGATGCGGATGGCTCTTCTGGTCATGATGGTTCTCTTCCGCCCTGCAATCGCTGATGCGGGCGTTATTGCCGCACGTAACCTGTCAGCCGGGACGGTTATTTCCGCCGGGGACCTGCTCTGGTCGGAAGATGTAACCGCTGGTGTCCCGGATCTGTCGATGGCTGTCGGGCAGCAAACCAGGGTCGCAATTTATCAGGGGCGCCCGGTCATGGCGGGAGCATTGCGTATACCGGTGCTGATTAACCGTAACCAGATTGTACGGATCACTTTCAATGCAGGGATGTTGCGCATTGAAACTGAAGGTCGTGCATTGTCCGAAGGTTCTGCGGGTGAAGTTATCCGGGTGATGAACCTGTCTTCGCGAAGTACCATTTCAGCGCGTGTTGCCGAAGATGGCACGCTATTGGCAGTTTCCGGAAATATGGAATTGAAATGAAATCTTGTGTTTTGTTGATGGCTATAGTCGCTCTTGCGGTTGTTACAGCCTGTAACAGGGTAGATCATCTGGGTCGGGCACCGACAATGTCGGCACCTCAGGATACGCCGGAGTTCATTGCGATGACTTCGCCTGAACTTTACTTGTCCGAAAATACCCGGCGACCGGAAGCCGGGGCCTCGCTTTGGGCGGGGGAACATAATTCGCTGGTCCGTGACCGGCGGGCCGCAACGCGTGGGGATATCCTGACAGTGGTGATCGAAATCAATGATCAGGCTGAAATGTCAAACAGTTCGGGCAGATCCCGTTCTGCAGCTGACCAGGTCAGTATGCCTGAATTTGGCGGGCTGCCGCAAAGCCTGGATAAGAAGATGACGGGAGGCGCGTCGATGGCCAGCCTGGTCGAGACGGATGCATCTTCGAACTACAAGGGCAGCGGCAAGATATCACGGCGTGACAAGCTGACTCTGCGGGTTGCGGCAACAGTCATTGACCGATTGCCGAATGGGATATTGTATATTCAGGGCAGTCAGGAGGTACGTGTCAATTTTGAAATGCGTGAGCTGACTGTATCCGGCTTTGTACGTCCTGACGATATCGGACGCAGCAATGAGGTTGCTTATGATCGCATCGCCGGGGCCCGGATCTCTTATGGCGGGCGTGGTCAGATCACCGATGTACAGCAACCGCGTTATGGTCAGCAGGTTGCCGATATTCTGTTGCCATATTAATGAGTACTATGATTCGTAAACTATTGCCGGTTCTCGCACTTTTGCTTGTGGTAACTGCCGGCCTGCTTGGTGGTGAATACCTGCGCCCTGAAGGTGGGAAGAATGATATTTCTGCATCGGCACATGATGGCCAGACCGATGAAACGGCTGACGGGAATGATGACCATGCAGCCTCAAAAGTGGCAGGTGATGCGGGCTGGGACCCCGGTGATACCAAGCCGGATGGTAAGGAGGACGCTAAGGGACAGAGTGCCGGAGTTGCGCATTATCGCTTTCCGTCGCAGTTTTTTGTGCCGGTTATGCGTGGGGATCAATTAAACGGCATGATGGTTCTGACCCTGACTGTCGAAATGCCTGCCGCCCTGGAAGAGGATGTGTATAAGCTGGAGTTTCGCTTGCGGGATGCATTTCTGCGTACTCTCTTGATTCAGGCAAATACCGGTGGTTTTGATGGAAATTATACGACTGAACCCCGGATGCGGCGTTTGCGTGAAGCGTTGATGAAAACCGCTGATGAGGTCTCGGATGGCATTGTGACGGATGTTCTGATTGAGGATATTGCAAGACAGTGATCCTGCCCCTGAGAAGTGGTTTGTCGTCACAGTTAGGCTCCAAGCACATTGGTTTTGTGATTCAGGATCCGCAAGGAGATCTGTTCATGAGCAATCTTTTCTGGCTGTTCGAGGCGTAAATTGCGTGGCCGGCAGAGGTAGTTTTGGGAACCTGAACAGGTATCGGGGGTTTTCTAAGTGGTTTTCCGCCTCTGCTATGCCGCTGCCGTTTCAGGGACCGGCGGATTGAAGTAAGCCTGATCCGGGGTTCTGCCGTCAAGCGACGAATGTGGGGTCGGCTGTTGTAAAAGGTCAGATACCGGCCGATCCCGGCGTGAGCTTCGGGGACGCTGGTATAGGCCCACAGGTAGACTTGACGGTCCGCCACAGGCGTTCGACAAAGACGTTGTCGCGCCATGCCCCCTTGCCGTCCATGCTGATCCTGATCCCGCGAGCGGCCAGCACCTTGATGAAGTCTGTCGAGGTAAACTGGCTGCCCTGATCCGTATTGAATATCTCGGGCGTGCCGTGACGCGCCAGCGCCTCTTCCACAGCTTCTATGCAAAAGTCGGCCTCCAGCGTGATCGATACCCGCCAGGCCAGGACGCGGCGGGAGAACCAGTCGACCACGGCCGCGAGGTAAATGAAGCCCCGGGCCATGGGGATGTAAGTGATATCCATCGCCCAGACCTGGTTTGGCCGGGTGACGGGCAGGTTGCGCAGCA